>JANQOV010000008.1 GCA_028285645.1 Hyphococcus sp. | reverse complement strand
CGACGATCGGCGCGGCGTTGATCACTCCGGCCCTGGCGATACGCATCGCGGCGGTTGTCATAGCGGCGGTCGGCGCGTCGCTGGTCGCGGCGGCCCTCCCGATAAGCGTCACGGCGGTTGTCATAGCGACGGTCAGCGCGGCGTTGATCGCGACGGCCCTCCCGATAAGCGTCGCGGCGATTGTCAGATCGACGATCGGCGCGGCGTTGATCACGACGGCCTTCTCGGTAAGCGTCGCGATTTCCCTCAGCACGGCGTTCACTCCGCCGTTCACTGCGTCTTTGGTCCCGCCGGCCCTCCGACCGACGTTCGCTTCGCCGCTCGCTGCGCCTTTGGTCCCGCCGGCCTTCCGACCGACGTTCGCTTCGGCGTTCGCTGCGCTGTTGCACGTTCTGCTGTTGTGCGCGTCGTTGCGCTGCGCGCTGTTGATCGCGGCGATATTGCGCCATCGCCGCATCGCCGCGAGCGCGCGCGCGATCAACTTGCGCGCGGTTATTGCGGCGCTCAGCGACGCCGCTTCGATTGTTCCGCTGCCGTTCCGCTGCGCGTATCCTTTGTTCCCGTTGTTGTGCTGAACGCTGCCTTTGTTGTTGTTCTGCGCGCTGCTGACCCCTGTCGCTGTTGGCTCTTTCGCGCTGCCTTTCCGCGCGCCGGCCTTCCCGGTCTCCACGTCTTTCGCCGCGCCGATCCTCTCGGTTGGCGCGTCTTTCGCCGCGCTCTTCCCGCTGCAGCATCGCGATTTGAAAGGACTCCGCTGGCGCAGAAGCGCCCGAGCGGTTACTGGTTTCGGCTGCATTTGCGGGGCCGGCGATGAACGCCGCACTTAGTATCGCAATGGCGCCCGCGCCGAAGCTTTTTAGTTCCATCAAGGGCATTCGCTTCTCCTCGGAAGTTAGCGAGGCCCCCTAGCGCCCACCACGCAGAATGCGCCAGCGCGCATCATTGGTCAACACAAGAAGCGATCACAGCCAAGGGAGAGTTTCCCTTGAATTACGGCGAAAACACGACGATTGTGTTCGGATCATGACGGCGTTCCACCGTATGCGGAGAAATAGGGCGAGATTGCGGCGAAGCGAGATAGAGTAACATTGATGAGCGCAACTTATACTTTCATGGAGTTCTTCGCCGGCGGCGGCATGGCGCGGCTCGGCCTTGGGACAAATTGGCGCTGCCTCCTCGCTAACGATTTCGATTCGCAAAAATGCGCCGCCTATCGCGCAAATTTCGGCGGCGAAGAATTGATTGAAGGCCCGATCGAGGACCTCGACGCATCCGATCTGCCGCGCGACCGCGCCGATCTCGTCTGGGCGTCGTTTCCCTGTCAGGACCTTTCTCTCGCTGGCGCAAGAGGCGGCATGGCGGGCGCCCGCAGCGGCGCTTTCTTTTCATTCTGGTCGCATGTGGAAAGGCTTGTCGCAGATGGGCGCAGACCTTCGATGATTGCAATTGAAAACGTCGTCGGCTTGCTGACGTCAAATGGCGGGCGCGATTTTCAAACGCTGATTGCGATGATGGCAAAGGCGGGCTTTGCCGTAAGCGCATTGGTCGTTGACGCGAAACATTTCACGCCGCAATCGCGGCCGCGGATCTTTATTTTCGGGTTTGGCGATGGAACGCCGGAGATCCTTCACGCAACCCCCGATGAAAGCGCGTTTACGCCGGCGGCGTTGCTTGCGGGCGTTGCGGCACTGCCGGCTGAGGCGCGAGAAAACTGGGGTTGGCTCGCCGCCCGGCCGCAAACAAGAAAGAACATGACACTCGCCGACATTCTCGACTGGAGCGCAGCGGACTGGCGGCCAAAGGCGGAAACGGCGCGGCTTGTCGACATGATGAGCGACAAGGGCCGCGCCCGCCTTGACGCGCTGTTGCGCAACAAAGCGCGCCGCGCCGGCGCCGCGTTCCGCCGCACACGGATGGAAGACGGCGCACCCGTGCAGAGACTTGAAGCGCGATTTGACGGCCTTGCTGGTTGCTTGCGCACGCCCGCCGGTGGTTCGTCTCGGCAGATTGTTCTGGCCGTTGAGAACGGCGCTGTGCGCTCGCGGCTTTTATCCCCGCGCGAAGCCGCGCGGCTCATGGGCCTGCCGGATGATTATCATTTGCCGGCGAGCGCCACCGCAGCGCTCAAACTTTGCGGCGACGGGGTTTGCGTTTCCGTGGTTCGATGGATTACTGAGGCGATCCTCGAACCTGCGCTTGCGCGCGCACGCAATAAAAAGGCTGCATGACCGCTGACAAAACCACCGACGTATTCACGCCTGAAAAACGCTCCGCCGTCATGCGCGCGGTCAAGTCGGAAAACACAAAACCAGAACTGGCGCTTCGCAAGGCGCTCTTCGCCCTTGGGTTTCGCTATCGCCTTAACGTCAAAACCCTGCCTGGCAAGCCGGACCTTGTCTTTGTGAAATACAAAACCGTCATCTTTGTGCATGGCTGTTTCTGGCACGGCCATGACTGCAAACGCGGCAACCGCGTGCCAAAATCGAACACTGAGTATTGGAGAGATAAGATCGCCCGAAACAAGGCGCGCGATAGGAAAAACGCTTCAGCCCTCAGGAAACTTGGCTGGCGGGTCATTGCGCTTTGGGAGTGCAAATTAAAAGACCCTGACGCTGCTGCGCGAAACGTCGCCGCGCGCATACGAAAAAAGGCGCGCTGATCACGCGCAACATCACCGCCTGATTGGCGAATTGTTCACCATTTTCTGGGATTTTTCGGCCGCGAGACAACCAGTAAGCGGCTTCGATGAACAGCGTTGACGAAATCAGATATCAAGCGCAGCAAAAAGCGCGGCGGGACAAATCCTCCGGCTCTGCATTGCTGTGGGTCGCGCTTTCCCTTCCGATGATTGGCGGCGGCGTCGGTTATGTCATTAACGCCTCGCCATTCTCGCCGATTGAAAAAATCGAGCAAATAGACGAGGCAGACCTCGAAAAATCGATTGAGAGGGCAAAGAAACTTCCCGGCGTTAAGCGCCAGATCAAGCTTGCGGAAAATGCTGAACACGAAGCGCTTGTGGCAGAACTTCACAAATATAACCGCACGCTCTCGATCCTCGCCGCCTGCAGGAAAATGAATCCCAAAAACCGAACCTATGACGCGCTGACGGAACGGTACATGACGTCTAATAAATCCGCTGAGCGTACTTTGCGGGAAAAAGAAAGCGCGATTACAAAAGCGCAGATCGAAAAGTTCCAACAATTTTCCGACAAGGTGAAAGACGGCAACCAGGTCAAACAAACCGCCGCGATCGTAAAATTTTCCGCCGGCGGCGGGGCGGCGCAATATGCGGGAACGATGATGCGGTCAATGGCGACAATGGGCGGACCGAGGGTCGAAGCAACGCCCGAGTTGTGCCAGCAAACCGTGACCGACATTTCCCTTGGCAAGTTGCGGATCAATCCAAACCCGCCCGCTGGATAAGCGCCGCTCGCTTGTAGCGCTGTCATTGCTCGCGACAACAAGCGCGCCTAAGGTGCGCGGGCGATGCCGAACAGTTTCACCATCAATCATCAATGCACGGTCAACGGCGGTCGCTATTTTGGCGACGTCCTCGGCGGCGAAGCGGAGCTCACCTATCGCAACCGCAGCGACGGCGTTATGGTGATTGACCGCACCTTCGTGCCGCCGGAAGCGCGCGGCGGCAAGATCGCGCTTTTGCTGGTCGAACGCGCCGTCGCTGACGCAAAAGCCAATGGCGTCAAAATCGTTCCGCAATGCCCTTATGTGGATAAGGTTTTTAAGCGACGGCCGGACCTTGATGCGCTGCGGGCCTAGCCTGATCATCTGAAAACTGACGCTAAAGCGGATCGCAACGGTCCCAAAACGCTATACGGGTTGCCTGGCGATGCGCCTGTAAACGCCTTTAAAAAAGCCATCTTAGACTGGCTTTGCCGCTTGCAGCGGGCCCGGATTTCGGCGCTGTGCGCAAATGATGGATTACAAGAGGTCGGCGGATATGATAACATCCGCTGATGGGCTCATGGCGACTGCATACTGACGCGAGAGCGGGCGGTTCGTTTTTTTCCAGGGTTTCGCTGATCGCGAGCTGCCTGGCGGCGCTTTTAATGCTCATCAGCGCGTCCCATGCATCAGTTCACGACCATGACGAGCATGAGGGCGACCACGAAGGCGAATGCGTGGTTTGCTGCGTTGCAGCACTAAATGGCGTCAAGGCGTCGCCCGATGATACGGCTCAATTTGAACCGACGGGATCACTCGTTGGCGTTCGGCCAATTGATCGTATTCTGATTGACGATTCAAAGATTGCCGGCGCCAATCCAGCGCGCGGCCCGCCTTTTTCCATCCTTTCTTGTTGAATGGAATGAGCGCTCATTGAGCGCGACCCAATAGGAGAGAGAAATGGGAATCCAATTGGACGCCCCAGTGAAAGCTGGCGGGCGACCTAAGCGTATAAGCGGGCATAGCGAACAGTTTACTGAAACGCTCAAACGCAATGAGCAATTGGTTTATGACGCGCTTTGTCAGTCGCACAGGCCTTTGAAAGCCTATGAGCTGTTGGAAGATCTTCAAGATCACGGTCTAAGAGCGCCAATGACAATCTACAGAGCGTTAGAAGCGCTCATCGCAAAAGACTGCGTCAGGAAGATCGAGAGCCTCAACGCGTTTATGGCGGTTGATTATGGCCGCCCGACCCGCGCGCACGCATTTCTGATTTGCAAAGAATGCATGCAGGCGAAGGAAGTCATGCTCGATGATCGTCAAGTCGCAGACTTGTTTGCGCCGATGCGGGTTTCCCCAAGCGAGGTCCGCATCGAAGCCTTTAGCAATTGCGTTGAAGTCTGCCAGAAAAAGTAAGCTTGCGACCGCTGAGCTAACTTCGGCGTTTTACACAGGCTCGACTATTACAACCCCTTGCGCCAAACCGGGCGCAGGGGGCTGTTTTACAACTCGCCGCGCCGGATCACGACGTGTATTCCGGCGCGGGCGCGAGAGGAAGCAAAGGTTCCTTTGGGCGGCGCGCCCTAAAACGCCTCCGCCGGAAGGGCCATCATCGCATCAGCGCCGGATTTGAGTTTTGCAAGGTGCGACTTCGCATCCGGCAACATGCGCTCCAGGAAATATTTCCCGGTGGTCAGCTTGTTGGCGTAAAACGCGTCTCCGTCTCCTTGTTTTTCAAGGGCGGCTTTCGCCATCTGCGCCCAGGCATGCGCCAGGCTTAAAAGCGCAAACAGGTGCAGATAATCCATAGATCCGGCGCCGGCATTGTTGAAATTATTCATGGCGTTGGCGGCGAGCCACTGGGTCGCTTCTTCGGTGTCTTTCTTGGCGTCCGCAAGCCCTTCCAGGAAGGGTTTTAGGTCCTCATTACCCTGATTATCGGAAATGAACTCGTCGATTTCCTTGAAGTATGTCTGCCAGGCGCGGCCGCCGTCTTTCATCAATTTGCGGCCGACAAGGTCAAGCGCCTGAATGCCGTTGGCGCCTTCATAAATCATCGCAATGCGGGCGTCGCGCACAAACTGCTCCATCCCCCATTCATGGATATATCCATGCCCGCCAAGAACCTGCTGAGCGTTGGTTGCATGAGCGTAGCCTTTGTCGGTCAGATAGGCCTTAAGGATCGGCGTCATTAACCCGAGATAATCATCGGCTCTTTCGCGCGTCGCTTCGTCTTCGGATTTGTTGTGAAGATCAGCATGCAGCGCCGACCAGTACATCCACGCGCGCGCGCCCTCGGTAAACGCCCGCTGGTCCATCAGCATACGGCGCACATCAGGATGCACGATAATCGGGTCCGCGGGCTTGTCCGGTTCGGCAGGGCCGGTCAGCGCCCTTCCCTGAAGGCGGTCCTTGGCGTAGGCCGCGCCATTTTGATAGGAGACTTCCGAAATCGCCATGCCCTGCATGGCGACCCCAAGACGCGCTTCGTTCATCATCGTGAACATGGCGCGCAAACCTTTGTTTTCTTCGCCGAGCAAATAGCCGGTCGCCTCGTCATAATTCATGACGCAGGTCGAATTGGCGTGGATGCCCATCTTTTCTTCGATCGAGCCGCAGGAAACGCCGTTGCGGTCGCCCAAAGACCCGTCCTCATTGATGAAGAATTTCGGCACGATGAAGAGCGAAATGCCTTTGACGCCTTCCGGCGCGCCTTCGATCCGCGCCAGCACCAGGTGGATGATGTTGTCAGCGAGGTCATGCTCGCCTGCGGAAATGAAAATCTTCGTGCCGGAGATCTTGTAGCTGCCGTCATCTTGCGGCGTCGCTTTGGTCCGCAACAGCCCAAGATCAGTGCCGCAATGGGGCTCAGTGAGGTTCATCGTCCCCGACCAGTCGCCGGCGATCATGCTGGGCAGATATGTCTGTTTCTGCTCATCGGTGCCATGGGCGTAAATCGTGTCCGCTGCGCCGCGGGCGAGCCCCGGATACATGGCGAACGCCATGTTCGCTGCTGACGCCATTTCGCTGATCGAGACCGCAAGCACGTAAGGCAAGCCCTGACCGCCATATTCGGGATCGAAGGAAAGACCCTGCCAGCCGCCTTCCTTGTAGAGGTTGTAAGCTTCTTTGAAGCCTTTCGGCGTCGTGACCGAACCGTCTTCGTGACGCACGCACCCTTCGCTATCGCCGGACTGGTTGATCGGGTGCAACACATTCGAGGCCAGCTTGCCGCCCTCTTCCAGGATAGCGGCGATCATATCTTCCGAGGCGTCGGCGAAGCCCGACAGATTGGAGTATTTCGAAACCTGAAGAACATCGTTCAGAACGAACTGCATGTCCTTGATTGGCGCTTCATAAGTCGTCATCGGACGCGGTCCTTTCCCTAGCCTCAAACTGCCGCAAGAAATGCGAGTATGCTCATGCTTGCGCTCGCATTCCGTGTGCGCGCTTCCGCAATCGGCGCGCTTTTTTCCTTATGTAATGGCGCCTTGCCGCCGGTAAAGCGTTCTTAGCAGCCCGAAGCGAGATCGATCTCATCGCAAATCGCGCTTCGTGAGTTTTATTAACCCGGAATTAAGCAGCCTAACCCTTGATAGGCTTGAAAAACCCGCGATTCGGTGTTTGCGGGGGGAGCGAAGCACCTTACCGCTGAACGGCGGGGCAAAGCCTGCGCTTTCGCCTGGCCATCACATTGAGACGGGGCTCAAAGCGGCCTTAGAGGAGCGAGTAGTGTCAGCCATAAAACAAAATGCACCCTGGAGTGTAAAGGGGATTGAGCGCGACGCCCGCGAAACAGCCAAGGAAGCCGCCAAACGCGAAGGCATGACGGTCGGCGAATGGCTCAATCAGATTATTTATTCTGCGGGGGACGCCGAAGAAACTGAAGGCAATATTGAGGGCCTGAAGATTCGCGATCTGGTCACCGCCATTGAACACTTAAACAAGCGCGTCAGCGAAGCGGACGATGCGACAGCGAAAGCGGTTGGCGACTTGTCCCGCAATGTCGGCACCGTGCTTGAGCGGGTCCAGCGCCTTGAGCGCGCCAAACCGCAGGAAGGCTCCAACGAGGATCTTGCCGCCCGTGTTGAAAAGCTCGAAGCCGGCGGCGGCGGCCGCAGCCGGGTTGAAGCGCTGAAAGCGCTCGAGAAAGCCGTGGGTCAGGTCGCGGTGCAATTCAACACGCAGCACACCGCATCGCTCGCGCGCATCGACGCCAATGAAAAACAACTGCAAGAACTTGCGCGCCGGCTTGATGAAGGCGCCGGCGGCGGCGATGCCGATGTTTCAGCCGTTAATTATCTCAAAGACTCGATCGACGGGCTTTCGACGCGTATTACGCGCGCTGAACGCATTGCCGCCGAAGCCCAGAAACTGCAGGGCGCGGCAAACGGCTCAGCGGACCCGGAATTTATCGAACGCACGGGCGCGCGGCTTCGTGTCCTCGGTGAAGAAATCAAACGCGGCGGCGATCAGATCGGCGCGCTGGAAGCCACGATCGGCAAGCTTTCCGAGCAGATAGAAGCTGCGGAGCGCCGCAGCGCCGAAGGCGTTCAAAAGGTCGCTGAGACCATCGCTGACGTCCGCAAACAATTCGAAACCGCCGAAGGCGAAGATGCCGGCGCATCGCGCGATGAAATCGATGCAGCGATTGCCGAGGCAAGCCGGCAGACCGATGTTAAAATCACGGCGCTGCAGGATTCCTTCGACGACATGATCTCGCGGCTTGAAGCGCTGGACGCTGACGAAGCGATTGAAAATATCGCCGACGACGATGATGACATTGACGGTTTTGCCCGTGACAATTTCGTCGAGCCGGCAGCCGAAGCAACGGGTCTTGCCGCTGATATCACAGACGAGATTGCCGATGATGATCTGGGCGCCATCGAAGTCGCTGAGGAACCTGCCGACGAAATAGAGGCGAGGACAGACGCTGCGGCGGAATCAGAAACTGACGACAGCTTCGATTTCGACCTGGACGATGATGAAGGGGTAACGCCCCCATCAGCGCAGCAACAAAGTGCGGATGACATCCTCTCAGAAGTGCAGGACGTGTTCGGGCTTGGCGATGCCGAAACGATTCAAAAGCCTGAACAGGCTGAAACAACGGCGGTCCAAGACAGCGCTGCAAGCGAAGGCGAGACCGATCAATCGGCCGAAACAGCCGGCGACGATCTCGATGCAATCCTTGCAGACCTTGAGGCCCTCGGCAGCGACGAGGAGGCCCTCGGCAGCGACGAGGAAACGCAGCTTTCTAAGGCTAAAACCGCAGCGCTGAATACAGAGCCGGCGCCGCAGATCGCCAAGGAGCCGGAAGAAGCCGAAGCGCCCGCTGAAGAAGGCGACAAGGAAGATTATCTGGCCGCCGCGCGCCGCAAGGCAAAAGAAACTGCACAACAGCAAGCAGAAGAAAACGCTAAGCCAAAACGCCGCAAACTAACGCCAAAACAAAAAGCAATTCTGGCGGCGCGCGCCCGGCGCAAGCGGCTTGCTGCGATGCGCGGCGAAACTGACGCGCAAACCAGCGCAACGCCGGAAGCGGGGAACGAGAAAAAAGCCGCGCCCGACGAACAGTCAATCGCGTTCGCGGAAGCAGAGGAAACCGGCGCTGAAACGGAAAAAGGCAATGCCGCCGGTCCGCTCGCCAAGTTCGCCGCGCTCGGCGGCGCCTTCGCTGCACTGCGCGGCCGGTTCTCAAAGAACAAGTCGGATGAGCAAGACGAAGACGCTGATGAACCTGAAGCGGAAGCGGTAACAGAACCGATTGTTGATGAAGAAGAACCGCCTGCAGCAGAACCTGCCGCTGAGATTGAAGATGGTGAAAACGAGCGGAAGGGCAACAAAGACCGCGCCGCCCTCGAAAACCTGAAGGCAACCGCATCCGCGCGGCCGGTGACGATGGCCCTTGGCGTTGCAATCCTTCTCGCAGTCGCTGCTCTGTTCTTCTTGGTCAAGGATCTCGTCTTTAAGTCGCCTGAGCAGATCAGTCAGCCGCCTGTCGCTGCTGTAACGCCGGCGCCAAGCGCCGATACGGGCGCCAGCGACGCCGGCAACCCGGGATTAAGAGACGAAGAAGCGCTCATCGTGCCGGCGGCGCCGACGGTTAATCCGCGCGATCTTTATATGGAAGCCATGACCGCCCTCAACGCGGCGACGAATGAAGAAGAAACAACAGCGGCCATTGGCAAGCTCAACGAGTCGGCTGTCCTCGGCCATCCGCCGGCGCAATTGCAGCTCGGCGAACTTTATAAGCTCGGCCAGGGCGTTGAGCAGGATCTTGGTCAAGCGCGCACCTGGTTCCGCCGCTCCGCCAATGGCGGCAATGTTCTCGCCATGCACCGCATCGGCGTTATGACAGCGCGCGGCGATGGCGGCCTGGCGGATACGGAAGAAGCCATCGGCTGGTTTGAACTCGCCGCCAATCGCGGACTGGTTGATTCGCAATATAATCTCGGCGCGATTTATCATCCCAGCAACGATGGCTCTGCATCGAATGTACAGGATGCCGCGAAAGCCTATTACTGGTATTCGCTGGCGGCCAACAATGGCGACGAACAGGCGGCGCCGCTTGCAGCGAGTGTTGCAGCATCACTGACAGCGCCCCAGCGCCAGGAGATCGACGCCGCGATTGCAACTTGGAGCGCCGAAGCCGCCGATCCGATTTCGAACGAGTTGGCGCCTGCAACCTAGGCACACTCAACCAAGCATGATCAAGCGATCGTTGGCGCAAGCTGGCGATCGCTTTTTCTTGCACGGCGCGTAAACGCACGCCTATAACCAAAGCGGCTGCACTTATCTTACCGTCACCCGGCGTTCCGCCATGCAAATCTACCTTCCCATTGCGGAGCTTCCGGTTGATCCGTTTGTGATCATCCTGATGGGCGGCGCGGTAGGATTTCTGTCGGGCATGTTCGGCGTTGGCGGCGGCTTCCTGATGACGCCGCTTTTGATCTTTTACGGCATCCCGCCGGCTGTCGCCGTCGGTACGGAAGCGTCGCAAATCGTCGCCTCATCCGTTTCCGGCGTGCTCGCGCATTTGCGGCGCAAGACCGTCGACTTTCAAATGGGCGGTTTTTTGGTGTTCGGCGGCGGGCTCGGCTCGATCGCAGGCGTTGCAATCTTTCGCTATCTCCGTGAAGTAGGCCAGGTCGAAGTCTTCATCTCCCTTGCCTATGTGATTTTCCTTTCACTCATCGGCGGGCTGATGTTCGTTGAAAGCCTAAGGGCCCTCTTCCGCAACCCGCAAACCGGCAAACCCAGACGCAAGCGGCGCAGCGTCGCCTGGATGGCGGCGATGCCGTTTGCCATGCGGTTTCGCCGCTCGCAGCTTTATATCTCGCCGATCCCGCCGATCATTTTGGGTTTTTTTGTCGGCGTGCTCGCTGCAATCATGGGCGTTGGCGGCGGCTTCATCATGGTCCCGGCGATGCTCTATATCCTCAACATGCCGACCAATGTGGTGGTGGGCACGTCGCTCTTTCAGATCATTTTCGTCACCGCCATCACTACAGTGCTGCACGCTGCTGCAAACCAGACGGTCGATATCGTGCTGGCGCTTCTGCTGCTCACCGGCGGGGTCATTGGCGCGCAATTGGGCGCACGCGCCGGCGTTCGCCTTCGCGCCGAACAATTGCGGGCGCTCTTAGCGCTGATCGTTCTCGCGGTCTCGGCGCGACTGGTGTTTGATCTTGTGTCAACGCCGATTTCGCCCTTCCTGCTGGAGGCGGCGCGATGAAGATTTTTTACGCCCTTGCCCTTTTCCTTGTCAGCATCAGCAGTGTTGGTGCGTCCGAAATTTCAATTGGCCTGACCGATGACGTCATCGAAGTTGACGCCGGCTTTGCGGGCGCCGAGCTGACGCTATTCGGCGCCGTTACCGGTATCGAAAACCCGGCTGACACGGTCGATATCATCTGTGTCATCAAGGGACCAGCGTCGCGATTTGTGATGCGACCCTTGGAAAAGCGCGGGCTGATCTGGACGACCGGCGACGCCGTAGAGATCAAAGACACGCCGGGACTTTACATTTCGGCCGCAACTCGCGCCGTCAATTCAATTGTTCCCTTGCCGCAGCAAGCAGCGTTTCATCTGCGCAAGGACTTTATTCCAATTTCCATCACTTCGCCGACGCCCGCACCCGGAGAAGAAGGCGGCGCGCTGGCGCATGTGCTGCCATCAGCGTTTCTGACGGAAGCCGAAGAGCTTGGTCTCTACCGCGATAATGTCGGCCGCGTTGCCTTCGAAAAAGGCGTCTTGTTCACCATCAAGGTCGATCTGCCAGCGACCACGCCCGTTGGCGAATATGACGTTGATGTCTTTCTTTACCGCGACGGCGAACTATTAGGCCGGGATGACGCGACGCTTGCGGTCAGAAAAGTCGGCATTGAGCGGCAGATTTACGAGCTCGCCCATGACCAACCGGTCGCCTATGGCGTTCTTTGCGTCGCCATATCGCTGTTTGCGGGCTGGATTGCGGCCCTCGCATTTCGTAAATGACAATTTTCGGCTACCATACCCCGGTGAAGGGGTATGCGTATGACCAGTCGAGCCGCCAAATTTGCAGTTGATCCGCAAGCGGCGGTTTTTTTCGCTGACGCCAGCGCACCAGCCCTCAGCGCGTTTTTGCAATCAAAGATAATTGGGTGAGTTCATGCGAGGGCGCGAACGCGAGCAAATGACGACCTATGGCTTTTACGGCCTTATTCCCTTTGTCGCCGCCGCTGTTGCGCTTTGGCTGAGCCCCTGGGCGCTGCCGCAATCGATCGCCCTCGACTTGCACCGCATTGCGCTTGTCTATGGCGCGGCAATCGTTGCTTATCTGTCGGGCGTCGGCTCGGGTGCGCATCTTTCACAAAAAGCCCGGGCGCCGTCTCATCTCGCCAACATACTGGTCGTACTTGCGGCCTTTTTCGCCATATTGCCGAGCGGCGCCTTTTCAATTGTGATCGGCGCTGCGTGGCGGCACTTGATTATCCTTCTCGCGCTGCTCTTTCTTGCCTTGCGCGATGTGAACGCCGCCGCCGACGGACGCCTACCCGTCTGGTATGGGCGGCTGCGATCACGACTCACCTTCTGGGCGTCCTTGTCGCTGGCATTGATTATCGCGCGCTTGACGATGCTAGGCTATTATTAGCGCATGGACCCTCAATTTTCGTTCTCCTTAGCGGCGTTTAAGTTTTAGATGGACGTCGAAACTCTCGATCAACTGATCATCACCCTCGACACGGCGGCGCAAATTACGCTTGCCGGCGCCGTTGTGACGATGATGTTCGCCATCGCTCTTGGCCTGACGCCGGCAAGTTTTTCGTTCTTAAAGACATCGCCCAGACTGTTTTGGGGCGGGCTCGCGGCGCAATTGATCGCTTTGCCGGCGATGACCATCGCCCTCACCGGCTTATTGCAAGTCCCGCCTTCTCTCGCGCTCGGCATGATTGTCGTTTCCGCCTGCCCGGGCGGCGCCGTATCCAACTTCATGACTTATGCGTCTCGCGGCGATGTCGCCTATTCGGTTTCCTTAACCGCGGGCTCGAGCGTCATCGCCGCCCTATGGACGCCCTTCGCAATTCTGTTCTGGTCAGGGCTTTATCCGCCCACCGCCGAACTCCTTGAAACCATCGACTTCAGCCGCGCGCGCTTCATCGGGCAAACAGTCCTGATGCTCGCGGTTCCGCTGGCCGCCGGCATGGTGACCGCCCATTACGCACCGCGCTTTGCCGCCCGCTTTAGCGGATCGCTTGCCACCATCGGCGCGCTTGTTTTGGCGTTCGTCATCATTCAAGGCGTCATCGACTTTTGGCCGTTGATCATCACAGGCTGGGCGCTGATATTTATCCCCGTCGTCATCCATAACGCCGCGGCCTTCGCCATGGGGTCAGCATCAGGCAGGCTGCTTGGCGCCGAAAAGGCGCGGCGGCGCTCTTTGACCTTCGAGGTCGGCATTCAAAACTCAGGGCTCGCCGTCGTGTTGCTGCTGGCGCAACTGCAAGGGCTCGGCGGCGCCGCGGCGGTCGCGGCTGCATGGGGCGTTTGGCACTTCTTTTCCGGCGGGTCTATGATCTTGCTGTTCCGGTTTCTCGATAGTCAAAACAAAACCCGAGGCGAAAAACCATGAGTTTCGATGTGAAAATTACTGGCGGTCTAATCTATGATGGCGATGGCGGCGCGCCTTTTGCCAGCAATATCGGCGTTAAAGACGGACGCATTGTCGAAATCGGGAACTGCGATGCGGCGGCGGACCGCGTCATTGAGGCCGACGGCGCCATTGTTACGCCGGGCTTTATTGATCTGCACACCCATTATGACGGGCAGATCTCCTGGGACGAGGAACTGAAACCCTCCGTCAATCACGGCGTAACAACGTTGCTCATGGGCAATTGCGGCGTTGGCTTTGCGCCGGTGCGGGTCCAAGACCACGACCGCCTGGTGCGGTTGATGGAAGGCGTTGAAGATATTCCAGGGACAGCGCTGCACGAAGGATTGACCTGGGAATGGGAAAGCTTCCCCGATTACATGAACGCCCTCGACGCCATGCCGCACACCATCGATTATGGCGTGATGATCGGCCACGATCCCGTGCGCGTCTTCGCTATGGGCGAGCGCGCCAGCGCCTTTGAGCAATCAACCGACGAAGACATCGAGAAGATGCGAGCCATTGTACGCGAAGCGCTGGAAGCTGGCGCCGCGGGCTTTTCCATCGGCCGCACTGATGTTCACCGCACCGCTGACGGCGACTGGACGCCGAGCGCCGAAGCCAGCGCCAAGGAACTCACCGGTATTGCGCAGGCGTTTGACGGGCTAGATCGCGGCGTGTTGCAAATCGTCTGCGACTTTAATCTCGAACGCGAAGGCGATCAGTTTGACGAGGAATTCGCCGTCGTTGAAAAATTTGTGCGGGCGGGCGGGCGCCCTGCGTCTATTTCCCTGATGCAGCGGGACATGGCGCCCGACCAATGGACGCGTATCCTCAAAGAGACGGAACGGCTCAACAAAGACGGCATTGATTTTCGCGTCCAGGTGGCGCCGCGCGCCATCGGCGTCTTTCAGGGCCTTCAGTGCACATTCCATCCGATGATGGCGCAGCCGAGCTATATCGAAATCAAGGACAAGCCCTTGGATGAGCGCGTTGGGATCATGCGCGACCCCGCCTTTAAAGAAAAATGCCTTTCGGAAACGCCGGTTAAGCTTGCCGGCGAAGGCTCGTCAGTGCCGCCCATCGCCGATACCATGATCGCGGCAATAGAACTTGTGGCCAACAAATTCTTCCGGCTCGGCGACAATCCTGACTATGAGCAACCGCAGGACGCGTCCCTTGGCGCTGAAGCGCGGCGCGACGGCGTTAGCGCTATGGAAAAGCTCTACGACACGCTTTTGGAGCTCGATGGCCGCCAGCTCATCTATTTTCCGATCTACAACTATACGGAATTCAACTACGCCAATGTCCACAAGATGTTGACGCACGAAAACGCCCTGCCCGGCCTTTCCGATGGCGGCGCTCATGTGGGCACCATTTGCGACGCAAGCTTTCCCACATATCTCTTAAGCTATTGGTGCCGCGACCGCGCTGAGGATCGCATAGACCTTTCGCGCGCTGTGCAGATGCTTACCGCCGATGGCGCTGATTATCTCGGGCTCAAAGACCGCGGCCGGCTAAAGGAAGGCATGCGCGCCGACATCAATGTCATCGACCATGAAAATCTGCGACTTGGTCCCCCAACCATGGTCAAGGACTTGCCCGCCGGCGGTCAGCGCCTTCTGCAGCCGGTAACCGGCTATCGCGCGACGCTCGTTGCGGGCGAGCAAGTGATCGCCAACGATCAGGTCACAGATGCGCGACCGGGGCGGCTGGTTCGCTTTCATTAGTCTCACCGCTGATCACACTCCAGCGAGATAAACCGCGAGGTCATTGCGCGACGATTTCGCATCGGGCATCTGCCTACGTATTAAACGCAGGAGACGCCATCATGAAAACTTTCGCCGCCATTTTTGCCGCTGCGCTATTAAGCGGAACGGCGCTCGCTCAATCCCAAACTCAAACCCAAGTCACCGCCATTGCGCTGCAATCCATAAAAGAAACAAGCATAGCCGACACCAAAGAGGCGCTCGCCGCCCTTGAAGCCGGCGATTTTCAACTTGCTTCCACACATCTTCGCAACGCGAACACCAATGCAAATAGGCTTTCGTTGCAATCCTTGACGCAAAAACTGGCGCTCAATACACCGTCTTTTCAACCGGAAGATTCGCGTTTTTCATTGGCGAATTCCTCGACCATTCAGTTTGAAAATTTCATCAAAAACAGCGGCGCCGTTGAGCGCCGGTTCAAGGACGATACGGGCCGCGTTGTGACGGTGCGCGTCTTCGGCGAGGACCGCGACCTTGAAGACTTTACTTTTATTCGCGACGATGCAGCGATGCTTGAAAAAGGCAAGCTTGAGCTTGCTGAAATGCGCGGCGAACAAGCGATAAAACGGCGCGGCGAAGACGGCGAGCTATCGGTCCTTATGATGTCGGAAAAAGATCATGCGCTGATCGAGATCGAAGGCGACAGCGAAGAAACAGTGATGGCGTTCATCGACGAGCTTGAATCAGCCGACCAATAATCAAAATCAGGCGCCGCTGATTCTTGTCAAGGCGGGCGCTTGGGTTCATCCTCATGGTTCTGCGCAAGACGGAGCATGAGGATGAACTTTACCTTCCACACCACCCCTGAGATCATCTTCCGCGAAGGCGCAAGCGCAGAGCTTGGCGCGCTTGCCGCCGGGCGCTTCAAACGGCCAATCTTCTTGACCGACAAAGGGTTGATTGAGCATGGGCTTGTTGGGCCCGCGCTTGAGAGCCTCAAAGCCGCCGGGCTCAACGTTCTTCTCTTTGATGATGTCGCCGCTGACCCGCCGGAAGTAAAGGTCATCGAGGCGGTCGATGCCGCACGAAAGCATGAGGCGGATGGCGTCATCGGCTTTGGCGGCGGCTCCTCCATGGATACGGCGAAGGTCGTCGCCGTGCTGTTGCAGTCGCGCCAGACGCTCCATGACATTCTCGGTACGGACCAGGTAACCGAAAAGCGCAGCCCGCTTGTTCTTTGCCCGACCACCGCCGGCACCGGCTCGGAGGTGACGTCAATTTCCGTCATCACCTCGAACGACGATGAAAAAGTCGCGGTGGTCGACAACGCGCTTTACCCAGACATGGCGGTGCTCGATGCGGGGCTGACGCTCGGCCTGCCGCGTCCTGTCACCGCCGCCACCGGCATAGACGCCATGGTGCACGCCATCGAGGCCTACACGAATATTCACCGCAAGAATCCTGTGTCGGACGCGCTGGCGCGCAACGCTCTGAGATTGCTGGCGGGCAACATCGTTACGGCTTGCGAAAAGCCGGACGACAGAAACGCCCGCAGCGCCATGTTGCTTGGCGCGATGCTGGCGGGTCAGGCCTTTGCGAATTCGCCCGTCGGCGCCGTGCATGGCCTTGCCTATCCGCTCGGCGGCATTTTTCACATCCCCCACGGGCTATCAAATTCGCTGATGCTGGAGCCGGTCCTTAAATTCAACGCGCCGAACGCCGCCCATCATTATGCTGAACTTGCCGATGTGATTGCGCCGGGCGCCACAGGCGACGATGAAGCGCGTTGTGCGCATTTCATCAAGTCGCTGATTGAAATTGTCGCCACAACCGGCGTTGAGCGACGCCTGTCGCAGCTCGGTATTTCCCACAATGATCTGCCGCGCATGGCTGAAGACGCCATGAAAGTCCAGCGTGTGCTCCAGAACAATCCGCGTAAAGTCACCTATGACGATGCACTTTCCATGTATACGGAAGTTTTATAAGTGCCGGCGGGTTATTCCGGCACGCCACTGTTAAAGAAGCTCGGCGTCAAAGCGGGACAGAAAGCGCTGCTTGTCAAACTTCCTGACACCATAAAAGAGCTGAGCGAATTTACCGAATGGGCGCGCATCAAGTCCGCGAAAACGACGCGCGGCGTTTCCGGCGGGCCCTTTGACTACATTCATTTCTTTACCGCTGACAAAGGCGAAATGACCAAGACGCTGCCAAACCTCAAGAAGGAACTGGCGGAAGACGGTATGATCTGGGTTTCCTGGCCGAAGAAATCTTCCGGCGTTCCGTCAACAGTTATTGAAAATGATATCAGGAAACACGCGCTCAAGATCGGGCTTGTCGATATCAAAGTCTGCGCCGTTGATGAGATCTGGTCAGGATTAAAACTCGTCATTCCTGTAAAGGACCGCAAGAAGTAACGCAGATCATATACTCGCGTAGATGCGCATTTCGCTTTCGCGCCGGTATTCGTTTTTATCAACTATGAAATCCACCCTACCGATACGATCCATATAGTCTAGCGGCAATCCGTGCTCCTTCGCGCCCATGACAACATGGGTTTTATACCAGCAGAAAGGTTTCAGCGCCGCATCAATATGGGTCGCATAATAGGTGAAGGCTTTTCTTTCTCCGCCACACTCTACTGAAAGAACCGTCACTTCCTTCTTTTCATAGCCGACGCCGACGCCTTCGATCTCATCCAGCACATCAATTTCGCTTCTCGATAGCTCATAGAGTACGCCCATCAATTCATGCGCTTCATCGCCCGTGTGAAACGCATCGCACTTTCCAGAGCCATCCTTGCTTTTCTTGTGGAACCTAAGGTCGTGTCCGGCCAATGAGGCAACAACGATGCTTGTCGCTGACCGCGTTCTTGCTTTGAGCCTTGCGCTCGACATATTGGAACCATAGGCAAAATACAGCATAAAGCCTCAGGCAGGACAGCTACCCGAGCACTTCGAAACGGATTCGCAAACAAGTAAAACGATGAAGACGAAAAACACGCGCGCTGATTACAAACACATAATGCCGCTTCAGACCCGCTGGTCGGACAACGACATCTACGGGCATGTGAACAATGTCACCTATTACAGCTATTTCGACACGGTCGTGAACGGCTATCTCATTGACAGCGCCGCCCTCGACATCCATGGCGGCGAGGTCATCGGCCTCGTGGTCGAGACAGGCTGTCAATATTTTGCGCCGCTTGCCTTTCCCGAAGCGCTCGAAGGCGGGCTTCGTGTCGCGCATTTAGGCAATTCGTCAGTGCGCTACGAAATCGCCATTTTTAAGCAAGGCGACGCCAAGCCCGCCGCGGAAGGCCATTTCGTGCATGTTTATGTGAACCGCAAGACAAGACGGCCGACGCCCTTACCAGACAAGTTCCGCAAGGCGCTGGAGAACCTTGTCTAAGCCTTCAAACCCGCTCGCCAATCGTCGTGCGATGCAAGAGCCGCGCATGGCCCTCATAACCGCCGGTCGCGCGGTGAAGGACAGAGCGATTGTCCCACATGACCAGCATGTTTTCCCGCCATTTGTGGCGGTAGACAAATTCGTCCCGGGTCTGCCAGGCGAGCAGTTCGCCAAGCAGCGCCAATGAGTCCATTGGCGCCATGCCGTCAAAGCCCGTTGTGTAGCCGGCGCATCCATAAATCGCTTCTTCGCCGGTTTCAGGATGCTTCCGGATGACCGGGTGAAGCTGTTCCTCATACGCTTCGTCGGAGGGCTGTATATCCATAGAGCGGGCTTCGCGGTCGGCGTCGCCATAAACGCCTTCTTTTGCATAGGGCGCGCGTGCTGAATGAATAGCCATTTTGCCTTCGAGTTTCGCGCGGAGTTCCGCCGTCATTTTCTGAAGCGCCAGGTGTTGGTTTGCAAAAAGCGTATCGCCGCCTTGCGGCGGAATTGTTATGCCGTAAAGGCAAGTGCCCGCCGGCGGCGTCTCCTGAAAGCTCCAGTCGGTGTGCCAATTTTCTGCGAAAAGAGAGCTTTGCTCATCGGCGTCGCGGCGGATCGCAATGACGTGCTTGCGGCCTTCGATGGGCGCAATGAACGGATCGTCGCCGAAGGGGCCGAAGTAAAGCGTAAACCGCTCAAGATCATCATCGCTCATGGGCTGATCGGGAAAGGATAGAACGTGATGTTCAAGCCATGCGGCGCGAATGTCTTCCACTTCTGCATCACTCAAAGGCGCGGACAAATCGACGTCGCGAACTTCTGCGCCGCACGCTTCGCCGCTGGGTGTGATGTCGATGCTCATGGGCCGCTCCGTTCTGGATCCCGGATAGCTCAAAAATGCGACGAAATCCAAGATTTCGGCATTTATGGCTTGGGGGATGACGGATGAGAGAGGATCAGCGGCTACAAAATCCGCGCCTCAAGATCGACGTCTGCGACTTTGAAGCCACGCATCAGATCTTCGATGTGCTTGGTCATCCACTCCGCAGCGCGCGCTTCGTCGTTTTCTTCAAGCGCCTCGATGATTTGTTTTTGCGCCCGCTCGATGCGCCTCAAGGCGTTCGGCGTTTCATTGATCACGCGCTCAAGGCTGGCGCCGATCATCAGGTTGAGGGATTGCAGCATCGCCAGCAGCACCTGATTGCCAAGGCCATTTGCAAGCGCCTGAAAAAACTCGACCGCCTGGCCGACAATTTCATCGCTGCTTTTCGGATCAATGTTTTTGAGCGCGCCATGAACAGCGTGAAGGTCGGCGAGGGCTTTATCGTCAAGCCGCATCGCCGCCAGTTTTGCTGCTTGCGGATAAAGCAGACCAAGGGTCTCGAACACTTCGCGGAAGGTCGCGCCGCCAAGCCGCAAAGACCGGCTCGCCGCTGCGGCGATTTCCGACGTATCCGGACTTTTCACTACTAGCCGTTTCGCGGCACCGCGCTCCACCAGGCCGGATTGCTGCAACAGTCTAATGCCTTCGCGGACCGATGATCGCGTTACGCCGAACTGTTCGCAAAGCGCCGCCTCCGTCGGGAGCAGCGATCCTTCCTGCAAGGCACCGGATAGAATATCGCCTTCAATAGCGTTCGCGACTTTAAGATAGACCGGCTCCTGCTGAAGCGGCTTAAAAGTATGGGACATTACTACTCACGCACTCTTTTCAAAAATTTCCCGGCCGATCAGCATGCGCCTGATCTCGCTGGTGCCGGCGCCGATTTCGTACAATTTTGCGTCGCGTAAAAATCGCCCGGTCGGATACTCATTGATGTACCCGTTGCCGCCGAGGAGCTGGATGGCGTCGAGCGCAACTTGCGTTGCTTTTTCCGCTGCATAAAGAATGCACCCAGCCGCGTCCTGCCGTGTGGTCTCGCCGCGATCGCAAGCGCCCGCGACTGAATAAACATACGCCTTGCAGGCGTTCATGGTCGTATACATGTCGGCGATCTTGCCTTGCACAAGCTGGAAGGAGCCGATCGATTTTCCAAATTGCTTGCGGTCATGAATGTATGGGATCACCACATCCATGCAGGCCTGCATAATACCGAGCGAACCTGCGGACAAAACCGTGCGCTCATAATCGAGCCCACTCATCAAAATGCGGACGCCATCGCCCTCTTCGCCGATGCGGTTTTCTTCGGGCACTTCGCAATCTTCAAATACGAGTTCGCCGGTGTCTGACCCGCGCATGCCGAGCTTGTCGAGCTTTTGCGCTGTCGAAAAGCCTTTGAAGTCTTTTTCAACGATGAAGGCTGAAATGCCGCGCGAGCCCTTTTCCGGATCAGTCTTGGCGTAGACGACAACAACGTCCCCGGTTGGACCATTGGTGATCCACATTTTGTTTCCATTCAGAATATAGCGGTCGCCCTTTTTCTTGGCGCGCAGTTTCATGGAAACGACATCGGAGCCGGCGCCCGGCTCTGACATGGCAAGCGCGCCGAGATGTTCGCCGGAAACGAGTTTCGGCAAATAGCGCTGCTTTTGTTCTTTGCTGGCGTTCAGACTGATCTGGTTGACGCAGAGATTGGAATGCGCGCCGTAAGAAAGACCAACGGCGCCGGACCCGCGGGAGATTTCTTCCATAGCGATGCAATGGGCGAGATAACCAAGGCCCGTCCCGCCAAAGTCAGGATCGGCGGTGATGCCGAGCAGGCCCAGCTCGCCAAGCTCTGGCCAAAGATCCCGGGGGAATTCGTTGCTCTCGTCGATCTCCGCCGCCCGCGGCGCCAGCTTGTCGTCAACCCAGCGCGCAATCATCTCACGCATTTCTTCAAGCTCGGGATCAAGGCCGAAATTGAAGGTCAGACTGTTTGATATCGCCATGGTCTTATCCGTTTTTGACGCTTCCGCGCCGCCAATTCGGCTTGCTCGCCAGCGAGCGGCGGCGCTCATATTTCCTTAGTAGAAATCCGTTTATCATATCTTGCGATTGTCGGACAACCCCTATAAAGTGCCGCCGCAATAAGCGATGCATGAGCGGGCGCCTGGGCCAGGGGAACGGCGGTATTCCTCGCATCCGCCCTTGCACGCGGGGATATGAGAGGCGGCGGGTATGAAGGTCCGCCGCAGCTGGGAGCGAAAAAGAGAATTTCATGGCGGTACTCCAATCAGCGATAGATCCACGATCGGAAGGTTTCGCAGCCAACGCCCGCGCCATGCGCACGCTGGTTGATGAGCTCCACGCCAATATTGACCGCATCGCAGAAGGCGGCGGCGAACGCTACAATGAGCGGCACAAAAAACGCGGCAAGCTGCTCGCCCGCGAACGCATCAATCGCCTGGTCGATCCCGGCGCACCGTTCCTTGAAATCGGACAATTCGCGGCCTGGGAAATGTACTCAGGCGACGTGCATAGCGCCGGCATTTTGACAGGCATCGGCCGCGTTGCCGGAACCGAGTGTATGATTGTCGCCAATGACCCCACCGTCAAAGGCGGCACCTATCATCCCATGACGGTCAAAAAACATTTGCGCGCCCAGGAGATCGCCCTCGAGAACCGGTTGCCTTGCATCTATCTTGTTGAAAGCGGCGGCGCCTTTTTACCCATGCAGGATGAAGTCTTTCCGGATAAGGATGATTTCGGCCGCATCTTTTTCAATCAGGCCAACATGTCTTCCAAGGGCATTCCACAAATCGCCGTGGTGCATGGCAGTTGCACCGCCGGCGGCGCCTATGTGCCGGCGATGTCCGATGAAGCGGTAATTGTCAAAAAACAGGGCACGATTTTTCTTGGCGGCCCGCCGCTGGTAAAGGCGGCTACCGGCGAGGTCGTCAGCGCTGAAGAGCTTGGCGGCGGCGATACCCATACAAGGATTTCAGGCGTCGCCGACCATCTTGCAGAAGACGACGATCACGCCCTTGGTCTCGCGCGGTCGATTGTTTCACGATTGAACTGGGTAAAGCTCGGCGAGATTACCATGGCGGAGCCAACGCCGCCGCTCTATGACGCTGAAGAGCTATACGGCGTGGTCGAGGCCGACGGACGAAAGCCTTATGACGCCCGCGAGATCATTGCGCGGCTCGTCGACGGGTCGGACTTTGACGAATTCAAGCCGCTTTACGGGTCGACATTGGTCACCGGCTTTGCCCGGCTTTTTGGCTATCCGGTTGGCATCCTTGCGAACAATGGCATTTTATTTTCTGAAAGCGCAAAAAAAGGCGCGCATTTCATAGAACTTTGCTGCCAGCGCAAAATCCCGTTGATCTTCCTGCAGAACATCACCGGTTTCATGGTCGGCAAGGCGGCGGAAGAAGGCGGGATCGCCAAGGACGGCGCAAAACTCGTCACCGCCGTTGCAACAGCGCGGGTGCCGAAATTCACCGTCGTCGTCGGCGGTTCCTACGGGGCCGGCAATTACGGCATGTGCGGGCGCGCTTATGGGCCGCGCTTCATGTTCATGTGGCCGAACGCGCGCATATCCGTCATGGGCGGCGAACAGGCGGCAAGCGTTCTCGCGACGGTGCGCCGAGACGGCATGGAGGCAAAAGGCGAAGACTGGCCGGCGGATGCAGAAGAAGAGTTCAAGGAAAAAATCCGCGCTGATTATGACGCGCAAGGCTCGCCCTATTATTCTTCCGCGCGGCTTTGGGATGACGGCGTCATCGATCCCGCCCAAACCCGCGATGTGTTAGGACTATGCTTGTCCGCATCCATGAATGCGGAAGTTGAAGAAACACGCTTCGGCGTCTTCAGAATGTAGCCCAGGCAGGAACGAGGTTTCATGACCGAACCGATTTTAATCACCACCATTGACGATCGCGGCGTCGCCCGGCTGACGCTTAACCGTCCTGACGTGCGCAACGCCTTTAACGAGCAAATGATCAACGATATTTGCGACGCCATGGGCAAGCTCAGCGCTGACCCCTATGTCCGCATCATTGTTTTGACCGGCGCGGGCAAAGCGTTTTCCGCCGGCGCAGATCTTAATATGATGAAACGCGTTGCCGAGTATTCCGCGACGGAAAACAAGGACGACGCGCGCCGTCTCGCGCATATGCTGCAATCGATCTATCAATCTCCAAAGCCGACCATTGCGCTGGTCAACGGGCCGGCCATGGGCGGCGGCCTCGGCCTCATCGCCGCCTGCGATATCGCCATCGCCTCGGAGGACGCGTTCTTTGCCCTGACGGAAGTCTATGTCGGCCTAATCCCCGCGGTGATTTCGCCCTTTGTGGTGCAGGCAATTGGCGTGCGCCAGGCGCGGCGCTATTTCCTCACCGGCGAACGGTTCGACGCGGCGACTGCGGAGGACCTCGGCCTGATCCATGAGCTTTCCCCCGCAGCAGGCATCAATGATGCGCTTGATGCAATGGTCGATAAGCTCTTGCGTGCAGCGCCCGGCGCCCAGACCGAAGCCAAGGAGCTCATCCGTTCGATCAAGTTCAAGGCAGTTTCTGAAACGGTGCTGAGAGATACGGCTGAACGCATCGCCAAACGCCGCGCCAGCGCAGAAGGCAAAGAAGGCATCACGGCCTTTCTGGAAAAACGAAAGCCGAGCTGGCTGAAAGACTAAGCGACCATGTTCAAAAAAATCCTCATCGCTAACCGCGGCGAAATCGCCTGCCGCATCGCCCGCACGGCGCGCGCGATGGGGTTGAAGACGGTCGCCGTCTATTCGGATGCTGACAAAGGCGCTCCCCATGTGCGCGCGGCAGACGAAGCCATTCATATCGGCCCCGCCCCGGCGGCTGAAAGCTATTTGAAAACCGACAAAATCCTCGACGCCATCAAACGCACCGGCGCGGAAGCGGTGCATCCCGGCTACGGATTTTTGTCTGAGAACGCAGACTTTGCGGATGCGTTGGAACAAGCAGGCATTACCTTCATCGGGCCGACCGCTGAAACCATCCGCGCCATGGGCTCAAAATCCGCCGCCAAAGATTTGATGGAAGACGCAAGCGTGCCCACCACGCCCGGCTATCAGGGCGAAGACCAGTCACCCGCAATCTTTAAACGCGAAGCCGAACGCATCGGTTATCCGGTGCTGTTAAAGGCAACCGCCGGCGGCGGCGGCAAGGGCATGCGCATGGTCGACAAAGAAGCGGACCTTGAAGACGCGCTTTTATCCGCCCAGCGCGAAGCAAAATCAGCCTTTGGCGACGACCGGTTCCTGATCGAAAAATATATCGCCCGCGCGCGGCACCTTGAGGTCCAGATTTTTGGCGACGGCAAAGGCAAGGTCGTCCACATGTTCGAGCGGGACTGCTCCGTACAAAGACGCCATCAAAAGGTCATCGAGGAAGCGCCGGCGCCCAACCTGCCAAAAAAAGTGCGCAAGAAGCTTTTAAAGGCCGGCGTTGATGCGGGCGCGGCAGTCAACTATCGCGGCGCGGGCACGGTCGAATTCCTTTATGACCCCGAAGGCGGCGCGGTTTATTTCATGGAGATGAACACCCGGCTGCAAGTAGAGCACCCGGTGTCAGAACTCATCACCGGCCATGATTTTGTTGAATGGCAATTGCGCATCGCCGCCGGCGAAGGATTGCCGCTCGAACAGGATGACATCACCGAGCAAGGGCACGCTTTCGAAGCGCGGCTTTACGCTGAGAACCCGCGCCAGAATTTTGCACCTTCAATTGGAACCCTTTCCACCTTGCGCTTGCCGGGCGAAACCGCGCGGATCGATTCCGGCGTCGAAGAAGGCCAGGCGATCACGCCATATTATGATCCGATGATCGCCAAGATCATTACCGGCGGCAAAACCCGCGAACAGGCGCTCGCCCGCCTTCGCGCCGCTCTTGAGGAAACCCGCGTCGCCGGTCTTGAAACCAATGCGGGGTTCTTGCACGCGCTCGCTGCGGAACCGGACTTTATAGCGGGCGACGTTTCAACACGTTTTATCGAAGACCATGAAACATCGCTGTTTGACCAAACCCCGGCGGGACCTTCCATCTGGGCGGCGGGCGCCTTGTGGAAGCGCGCCAATGGAGGTGATCCGTGGCCCAACAATCCAGGTTTTCGCCTTAATCGGCCGCGCCATGAAATTTTCTGGATTGACCATGACGGCGCGCCTTCTGTGCTGCGGCTTAAACAAAATGGCGCCGCATGGAACGCGACGCTAGAACCCGACGCTTCCGCCGCCGCCCGCCGCGACGGCCGCGAGCCGCAAGCCCCTGTCAATTTCGCTTTCTCGGGCGAAGCTGACGGCGGCGCTGTCAAACTTCATCTTGGCGGCGAAGATGTTTCCGCCTTCGCCGCGCCCCATGGCGAAGGATTGCGCATTTGGATCGGCGCCAAGCATTGGAACCTTGCCTTTCCCGATCCGCTTGCGGGCATCTCAGCTCATCATTCAAGCGAAGGCTCGCTCACCGCGCCGATGCCGGGCGTTGTAACATTGTTATCCGCCAAGCCGGGCGACGCCATCGATGCCGGCGCGCCGCTGCTCGTCATGGAAGCCATGAAAATGGAACACGCCATCAAGGCGCCCTATGACGGCGTGGTGAAATCATACAAATTCGCGCCGGGCGATCAGGTAAAAGACGGCGACCTGCTGGTCGAGTTTGAAGAAAGCGCTTAAAGCCGCTCAGCGCACTACCCCGTACACGCCAAGGATCGTCTGCCAATGGCCTATCCGCCAAGACCGCATCAGGAACATGATCCCGCCGTCATGTTGGCGCTTATGAAAGCGCGGCCCTTTGCGCATCTGTTTACAAGCCGCGATGGCAAACATTTGGTAACGCGCCTTCCCTTCGCCATTGACGTTACTGACGGCAAGCGCACGACGCTGCGGGCGCATATGAACGCCAACAACCCGCAAACGGCGCATCTCGATGGCGCGGATGTGCTGGTCGCTTTCTCGGGTCCCGACAGTTACGTCTCGCCGAACTGGCGCACAAAGGCGGATCACGGCGCCACCTGGGACTACACTGCTGTCAATGTGTTCGGCCGCGCCGTCATTCGGCCGGAGCGCGAATTCTTTAATACGCTGATCATCGATCTTGCCGCCGCCGTCGAGCCCAATTTCAAAGGCGTGACGGATAAGCCGGACTGGTCGCTAAAAGACGCGCCCGAAGGTTATGTTGACGCCTTGTTTCCAAAACTCGTCTCGTTCGAGATCGCGGTCACCCGCGTTGAAGGCGTTTCAAAACTTCACCAGGACTTTCCCGCCGAAGACGCGCAAAGCGTTGCAACGCATCTTGAAAAAAGCGCCCATCCGGAAAGCCACGAAGTCGCAAAGCTTATCAGGGGCGCGATTAGAAAGAGCGATTAGCGTGGGCGGAGGCGCCGGCCCTTCTCCGTCATTCCGGGCGTTACATGCGTCCAAAACTGCAAAGTTTTGGGACACGCATGTTAGATCTGGAATCCATCGGCGCCCCTTGTGCGGTGCGCTCATTCCCACTCCCGACTCCCCGCGGCTTGATCAATCGAAAGTTTAAGCGAAAACAACTTACTCAATCCGCACTTCCCGGCGAAAGCCGGGATCCAGTCGGAGTTTGCGAGGTCGATCGCGGTTGTTGTCTCAACCCACCGCTTATGTTCGTTAACTCTCTATCGAAGTCTGTGGAGAGTGGAGCCATTCTGGATACCGGCTTTCGCCGGTAAGAAAGGAGGGTAGAGCAGCGCCGAGAATGTACCTCAAACATGGCTAATTCCGTACACGCATCACGGGAATTTCTCCCGTTAAACACGAAAATCGGCATGTTTCCCAGTGTCGGGGGATAGTTATCCCACACCCCCGAACCGGGTTTATACTTCGCGCATGAATAACAATGTTCAAAAACCCAACGCGATAATGCGAACAGGCCAACCACAGCCGTCATCCCAGCGCAAGCTGGGATCCAGAACGAGCGACCTCGGCATCTGCCGCCCCTCTATCCTGTTGATGGTTCCCATCCATCAACGCGTCAGGATGACGAGGAAGGGGAAACGCAACACTTTCGAGACCGCGTTCGACAGTAGAAAACCGCGGATGTTTGAACGAAAGCACTACGGTTTAAGCAAGCGCATGCCAAACGTCGAATCTGGTCCGACAAAATCGGCGCAAAACCTCGAGGATCGTCAGAATTCATTCGAAACCATGTGGTCCAACATTTTGCATATCAGCGCCAGCCGGCGCCCAAAGCCTTGCCGGCAATACAAGGTTGAAGATACAGATTTCAGCGAAGCACGCGAAATAAGGGAATCCATGGCGGTTAAGATCAGGATAGAAGCGACCTACCCGGAAGGACCCGACCAGGTTTTTGCATCCGCCCTGCGCTATGACGAACTTGCCGACGCTATGAAAAACATCGCTGTCTATGAGGGCCTTCCGCCTGGCGAGGCCCAGGAAGGCCAGACCTTTGATGTCACTGTTACATTCTGGGGTTGGATGAAAAATCCGCCGCATACAATTCACGTAGAAAAACGTGACGATGCAGCGCGGCTTTTACAGAGCCGCGAGCATGGCGGCTGGATCAAACGCTGGGATCACCGCCTCGAAGTGGTTCCCGAAGGACGAGGCTCCCGTTGGATCGATGAAATTGTGATTGATGGCGGCTGGCGCACTTTCGGTGCTGCGATGTTTGCTACATATGTTTACATAACTCGCCACAAGGTTCGAAACGCGCTGAGCATTACGTCAAGCAAGGAAAAAGCATCCTGATGCCCGAAACTGTCACCATCGTCGAAGTCGGCCCCCGCGACGGGCTGCAAAACGAGCAGCAAACCGTCAGCGTCGAGACAAAAGCCGAGCTGGTCGAACGTCTTGCGAACGCCGGACTGACATCAGTCGAGGCCGGCGCGTTTGTCTCCCCGAAATGGGTGCCGCAGATGGCGGCGAGCGATGAGGTAATGGCGAAGATCAAACGCCGTGATGGCGTTTCCTATCCTGTGTTGACGCCAAACACGAAAGGCTATGAGGCGGCAAAGGCGGTGAACGCAGACACCATCGCGATCTTCGGCGCAGCGTCCGAAAGTTTTTCAAAGAAAAACATCAACGCAACGATTGAAGAAAGCCTTGAGCGGTTCAGGCCGGTGGCCGAAGCGGCAAAGGCCGACGGGATCAAAGTCCGAGGCTATGTGTCCTGCGTACTGGGCTGTCCTTATGAAGGCAAAGTTGCTCTCGACAGCGTCGTTCGCGTCTCGAAAGCGCTTTACGAGATGGGCTGCTATGAAATTTCGCTGGGCGATACGATCGGCGTCGGAACGGCGGGCGAAGCGCGCGCCATGGTCCGAGCCGTCGCTGACGCCGTTCCCGTCACCGCGCTTGCCGGGCATTATCACGATACATATGGACAGGCGCTCGCCAACATTTACGCCTCGCTCGAAGAGGGCGTCAGAACGTTCGATTCATCCGTATCCGGATTAGGGGGTTGTCCCTATGCGCCGGGCGCCTCCGGCAATGTGGCAACCGAAGATGTTGTCTATATGCTTGAGAAATCAGGCTTTGCAACCGGCGCAGATCTTGACGCGCTTGTTGAAACGAGCCTTTGGATATCGGAACGGCTTGGCCGCGCACCCGCCTCAAAAGTGACGCTGGCGCGCAGGGCGAAGCGCACACCTTAAGCTGCGGTTCGCGCTTCTTCCATGGCGAGTATAGCCTTCTTGCGCGCCGTCCCCCAACGGTAATTATGCACAACGCCGGAAGACAAAATCACCCGGTGGCAGGGAATGAGCAGCGAAATCATATTGGCGCCGACGGCAGCGCCCACCGCGCGCGAGGCTTTTGGCGCGCCGACAGCGCAAGCGATATCGCCATAGGTCGCAAGACGCCCTTCTGGAATTGTCAACAGCGCTTCCCAGACCTTCAGTTGAAAATTCGTGCCCTGAACATAAAGTCCGAGCGGCGCACCGGGACCCGCGCCGGTTGCGAAGGCGAATGCGCGTGTTGCAATCGGTGCCACAAAAGCCTTGTCTTCAACAAATGTCGCCGCCGGCCAGTCATGTTTCATTTCCTGAAGCGAGCGCGCCGGATCATCGCCAATGAAGCTCAGCCAACAGATCCCCTTTTCGGTAGCGCCGATCAGAGCACGCCCGAAAGGACCGTCAACCGAAGCGTAATGGATGGTAAGCCCCTCGCCCTTCTTGCGGTATGCGCCCGGCGTCATGGCCTCCGCCACAAGGAACAAGTCGTGAAGCCGCGACGGCCCCGAAAGTCCCGCCGAAAGCGAAGCATCGAGCACGCTTTCGCCGCGACTAAAGGCGCGCTTGGCCTCGCCCGCGGCGACATATTGCAGGAAGCGTTTGGGCGAAACGCCGGCGCCCGCTTTGAAAACCCGTTGGAAGTGCTGCGGGGACAGGCCGGCTTCATGGGCGGTCTCTTCAAGGCTTGGAGCCCGGTCCCAGTTTTCGACCAGAAAATCGATGGCCCGGGCAACCGGCGCATAAGCGTCAAGACGCGTTCGGGCGCTGTTCGGCGGCCGGCGCGCGGCGTTAGCGGAGAGCACAGTCTGGGTCATGGGACGTTGATAGGCTTGATAACCGCCCGAAACCACCCGGAACTTGCGGGGCGCAAGGGCGCCGCCATAGCCCACGGCGAGGGATTTCGCCTGCTTTACCGACCGTTAACCTTAATCCGACGTAAATAGACGCCATGAGAGCAGCAATGAAGGAACGATCATGGAAGATCTGATTTATATTATAGGGCTTGGCTTCTCAGGCGCGGACCTGCCGCGCGCCCTTATACTGACCTTCCTGCTCGCCATGTTCATCCGCAAGGACACCAATATCTGGCGTGTCGGACTGCTGGCGCTGTTCATCGACAAGGCCGTGTGGCCGATTGCGGCAATGGCCGGAACCGGCGCCGACATCCAGACTATTTACGCGTCAATCGCAGCACTCTTTAAAACGTTCCTCGACGATCTCGGCATTTATATCGTCCGCTATCTCGGGCTTGTTTTGATGATCGGCGGTTTCCGCTGGGGCCGCGCGCGCATCCATCAATTCGCGCCGGGAAAGTCAAAAACGGCCCACGCCTAAACGCGTTCAAAAGCGACAACGGCGTTGAGGCCGCCAAACGCAAAAGAATTCGATACCGCTACGTTAAGCTGACGTTCGACGGTTTCATTCGGCGCGTAATTGAGGTCACATTCAGGATCCGGTTCGTCGTAATTGATCGTTGGCGGAACCAAGTTGTTACGCAGCGCCTGAATGGCGGCGATGGCTTCAATACCGCCGGCGGCGCCCAAGAGATGGCCATGCATGGACTTCGTTGAGGAAACGATGAGCCGGTCTGCGTCGGCGCCAAAAACCGCTCGGATCGCTTTGGTTTCTGTTGGATCGTTCATCAACGTGCCGGTGCCATGGGCGTTGATATAGACAGCACCCGGATTATTGATCGTGACGCCCTCAAGCGCTTGTTTGATCGCCGCCGTTGCGCCCTCAACCGCCGGATTGATCATGTCCTTGCCGTCTGCATTCATGCCAAACCCGGCGACGCGCGCATAGATTTCGGCGCCGCGAGCACGAGCCCGAGATTCTTCTTCCAACACCAGAATACCGGCCCCTTCACCGATGATGAGGCCATTGCGGTTTTTGGAGAATGGCCGGCAGGTTTCATTGGCCAATATGTGCATGACGCTCCACGCCTGCATCGCCCCGTAAGTGAGGATCGCTTCAGAGGCGCCAGCAAGTCCAACGTCAACAGCACCGGAGCGGATCAAATCGGCGCAGACGCCGATAGAGTGGGTCGCAGAAGCGCAAGCGCTTGAAATCGCGAAGGCGGGCCCGCGCAGCCCATAGCGGATCGCCATATGGCTCGCAGGCGCGTTGGGGATGATTTTGAGGATCGATAAAGGATGCGGCCGCCGGCCTTTGCGCAGCATTGCGATGTAAGACTGGTCAAACGTCGCCTGTCCGCCGATCCCGGTGCCGATAATCGCTGCGGCGCGGGGTGACAGCGCATCGTCAATTTCAAGACCGGCGTCAGCCACCGCCTCATCCGCGGCGCCTATGGCGAGTTGCGAAAACCGGTCCGCGCGCGCCAGCTGTCCGCCGAGAGACTTCGCCCGCTCTTCAAAACCATTCACCGGCGCAACTGGTAAAGTCAGGGAAAGATCTTCAACCGGCGAATAAGTCCGTGTCTCGATCGCGCATTGCGCTTCGGTGAGCGATCCCCAAAAGCGCTTAACATCGCCGCCGCCTGGCGCGACAGCACCCATCCCAGTGACGACCACACTACGGCTCATGGGTGACGCGCCTCTGGTTTACTTGTTGATGAGATTGTTGAGCGCATCAATGAGATCGCCCACCGTTTTCATGTCCCCAAAGGGATTCTCATTGGCGTTAAACGGCACTTCAACGCCGAGCTTTTCCTCAACCTCGTAAATGATCTCCACAATCGAAAAGGAATCGATGCCAAGGTCATTGATCTCGGTCTCACGGGTCGGCGGCTCGGTCAAGCCGACGGCGTGCTCTTTGATGATTTCCAACAGCGCCGTTTCAATTTCGGCCATGCGACGTCACTCCTGCTTTTCGTGGGTATTAACCCAGCCCCGGCAAAAACGCCAGACGCCTCGCCAGTCCTAAAGGTCAATCACGGAAATTCTTGAACTGCAATGGCTGCTCAATCTTCATCGCCTTCACAAAGGCGATCACAGATTGCAGATCATCCCGTTTTTTGCCGGTGACGCGCAGCTCGTCGCCCTGGATCGCGGACTGGACCTTGAACTTTTCGCCCTTAATCGCTTTGACGATTTTCTTGGCGAGCTCCTTGTCGATCCCCTGCTTCAAGAGCACCTTCTGCCGCACCGATTGCCCCGCCGCCGGTTCGGTTTTCTGATAATCAAGCGAACCTGGTTCGATCCCGCGCTTTTGCATGTTCCCTTGCAAAATCTCATGCATCTGGCGCAGCTTCAAATCGTCGTCTGCGAAAATCGTGATGACGCCGTCCGCGAACTCGATCGTTGATTTTGACCCTTTGAAATCATACCGCGTCGAAATTTCACGCGTTACATTTTGAATGGCGTTATCTGCTTCCGAAAGGTCTACCTCGGAAACAATATCGAATGACGCCATGATCTTTCTCCTGTTCGGCGAACTCGCATTTGCGTTTACTATACAATGCGCTGGCGCGCATGAAAATCCGTTTGCGGACGAGACCATTATGGAAAACGCTCAGGGCGCAATTTTATCCACATTTTAAAAGAGACGTTATCAGCAGCGGGTAGGCTTAGAAACGCCGTTACCCAGGGGACGCTAATGCCCGTCATTCGTTTCTTTTTCAGCCCATACGGGCGATTTAATCGCTTGTCCTGGTGGTCGCTGCAGCTTTCCATCGTCTTTCTGGTGATTGTGATGGCGATTGTATTCGTCGCGAGCGTCATGGCTGGCAAGGCCCCCGACGATATTGATCCAGACAGTCTTGCAACTGACCCGGCGTTTGCGCTTTGGGTGAACCTGGCGATCTTGCCGCTGATGTGGATTTCATTCGCCGCCGCGGCGAAACGTTATCATGACCGCGGGAAAACGGCCTTTTGGTATTTAATAGCATTCATCCCGATCATTGGCCCGATCTGGCAGTTCATCGAACTCGGGTTTTTGCCCGGCGAAAGCGGGGCCAACAACCATGGGCCCCAGCCTGGTTCACGAGACGCGTACCGGCCGACGCCTGTAGCAGCGGCACCGCAAACCGCCCCCTCCAATGCGCCTATCTGGCAAAAAGGCGAAGCAGCGGCGCCCAAGAAAAAGGCCACAGCGCCAACACCTGCCGGCGGCGGCCCTCGCACTTCATTCGGTCTGCGCGGCGCGTAATACGGCGCCGCGCTGAAACGCTGTTCTTCAGCGCGGCTCGAATAAAGCGCCAGACGGTCTGTAAGCCGGGTTCTGTCTTCCTTGC
>JANQOV010000004.1 GCA_028285645.1 Hyphococcus sp. | reverse complement strand
CCGTTTGTCAGTTTCGGGCGCGAAGATTGCGCGCAGAGACGATGCCTTGCGTCATGGTGCCGCCAAGGCCGAACGGGTTGCCGATGGCGATCACCTTGTCGCCGACACGCGCGCAATCTTCGCGCCCGAAACTGACAAACGGAAAACGCGCAGAGCTGGATTGCAGTTCGAGCACGGCTAGATCTGTCTCGCGGTCGCGGCCGCGCACAGTTGCTTGAATTTCGCGGCCGTCGCTTAAATTGACCGTAATCTCGTCGGCATTGTCGATGACATGGTTGTTGGTGACAACAATGCCCTTGGCGTCGATGATAAATCCTGACCCAAGCGATACCGCCGGCCGGCTGAATTTGCGTTGCAAGGGCGCGAGCTCTCCGGATGCGCCGCCCCCGCGCACTTTTTGGGCGGTTGAAATATTGACCACCGCTGGTTTTAGCCGCTGGTAAAGATCGGCGTAGGTGTCGGGCGCCGGGCACTTCGCCGCCGCAGCCGGTCCGGAAATCGCCAAAAATGCACCCGCCAACGCTGCTGCGCCGGCTTTCACCATGCCCACTCGAACCATTTTCGCCTCACTCATTTCGTGGCCAAATCGTAACATTGACAGGTTAACGCATCGCCCGGGAACGGCAAGCGCTGAAGCCCTGTCAATCGATGAGCCGAGGTCTAACGGCGAGCGCCTTCCAAATTATTGAAATAGCGGAAAAATTCGCTTTCCGGCGACAGCAGAATGCGAGTTTGCCCTTGTTTCAGCGCCTCTTCATACGCCAGGAGCGAACGATAGAAGGCGAAAAACTCAGGATCCCTGCCATAGGCGGCGGCGAAAATGGCGTTGCGCTCGCCATCCGCGGCGCCGCGAATCTTCTGCGCTTCTTCTTCGGCTTCTGATGTAATTTCGATGACCTGCCGGTCGGCTTGTGCGCGAATCTGGTTGGCGCGCTCACTCCCTTCCGAACGATATTGCTGGGCGAGCTGTTTTCGTTCGGCGATCATGCGCTGGAACACCGCCTCTGAGTTTGTCTGCGGAAGATCAGCGCGGCGAATTTTGACGTCGATAATCTCGACGCCGAGCGGTCTTGCAGACTGACTAAGGAGGTCGCGAATGCGCAGCATCAATTCGGCGCGGCGTGTTGAAATAATCTCGTCTACGGTCACCTCGCCGAGCACAGCGCGAATGGCGCGGTCGATCTGCGGCGCCAGGCGGGCTTCGCCGTTTTGTTCGTTGCGCACCGATTGATAAAACAACAGCGGATCAGTAATGCGGTAGCGTGCGAATGCGTCAACGATCAGACGCTCCTGATTGCGCGCAATGATCTCCGTTTGGTCTTGCTCAAGATTACGGTTACGCTTGTCAATAAAACTGACGCTTTCCGCAAACGGTATCTTAAACTTGACACCCGCTTCGGTGTACTGATTTTTCGGCTCGCCGAAGCGGAACACCAGCGCCGAGTGCGTTTCAGGCACAATAAACGCCGAGTTGATCAAAATCACCAAAGCCACAAGAAGGCCGATAGCGCCGAAAACGAGCGATCCTTGTTTCATTTTACTGATCTCCCTGCGCGCGGCGGACTTCGTTCAGCGGCAAATAGGGAACGACCCCTGACCCCGCATCTTCATCGATAATGATTTTGTCCATACCGCCCAAGACGTCCTCGACGGTTTCAAGGTACATACGCTGGCGCGTTACGTCTGGCGCTTTGGCGTATTCGTCATAAATGTTTTCAAAACGCTGCGCCTGACCGCGCGCTTCCGCGGTGACCCGCGCCGAATAAGCTCGCGCTTCCTCAAGAATGCGTTGCGCTTGACCGCGCGCTTCCGGCACTTTCTGGTTTGTATATTGACGCGCCTGCTGAATAACCGTCGCCTGGTTCTGCTCAGCCGCCTGAACGTCGCGAAACGCCTCATTCACTTCTTCGGTCGGCGGCTCGGCCTCGGACAACAGCACTTCTTCGATTTGAATGCCGGACTGGTATTCGTCGAGCGAGGCCTGCATTAACGCCTGCGTTTCCTGTTGCACCTGAAGTCGGCCCTCTGTCTGCACAAAGTCCAACGTATTGCGGCCAACAACTTCGCGCATCGCGGCTTCGCCGACCATGCGCACCAGCGCTTCAGGTCCGTCTATGTTAAAGATGAACTGCGCAACGCCGGGCATATCCTGCCCCTCTTCGGCGATGGCGCTTGATTTAATGCGCCACTGCACGTTGAAAGCGACATCGACGATGTTTTTGTCGCCTGTCAGCATCAGTCCTTCGGAAAGACCCGCGGTGCGGCGTTCGGCAGCGGGAATCTGGATCGGCTGCAGTTCAAGCACCGGCTTTTTGATATGGTTTTGGAAGGGCTGCGGAATGCGCCAGTGAAGACCGGGTCCGTTGACAGTTTCGAATTCCCCGAAGGTTGTGACCACCGCAAGTTCGTTTGCCTCCACCTGATAGACGCCGCTGAAAATCCACAATCCCAACAGCCCAGCGCCAACGAGACCGAGCATGCCCTTGTTGACGGGAACACCGCCGCCGGCGGCGCCGCCACGACCACCGCGGCCGCGTGGGAATGCGCGCCTTAGGCGCTGGCGCGACGCCTGCAGCAAATCTTCAAGGTCCGGCGGCTCACCGCCGCCGCCGCGTCCCCCGCGGTTTCCATCGCCATTGCCGCCGCGCGGGGACTGTCCCCAGGGGCCGCGATTGGGGCCGTTTTTTCCCGAATTATCTTGCCAGGGCATGAAAGTCTCTTTCTCTTGGGGGCGCTCAGGTCCGCACGCTTACCTGCACGCAGATCACTAGCGATCTCAAACGCGCGCCGTATATATGTCACTGAATTCGCCGGGCGCAACGCGCCACTCATTGTTTTTCTTTGTTTAAAGGCAGGTTAATGGCGGAACCTTTGGTTATGCGCGTACGCGCGGCGCTTAACAGCGTCATCAATCCGACTAGCGGGCGCAGCATTATCGCTGACGGCGCGGTTCAGGGCCTTGCTGTAAAAGACAGCGTCGTGCGGTTTGCGCTGGAGGCAAAACCGGGCGCGGAACGAGAAAGCCAGGCGCTGCTTGAAGCGGCGAAAGAGGCCGTCCTGCAGGTTGACGGGGTAACGCGCGTTTCCTGCGTTGCAACCGCACATAGCGCTGGTTCCGCACAAAAACCTGCGGCCGCCACCCCGCCGCCAGCCGGCGGGCATGCTAATCCCTTTGGGATCAAAAAAAAGCCGGCCATTGAAACCGCAGCCGAAGCCATGAGCGGGGTCAAAAATCTTGTCGCTGTGGCTTCAGGCAAAGGCGGCGTCGGAAAATCAACCGTCGCCGTCAATCTTGCCGTTGCGCTTGCTAAAGCGGGCTTGAAAACCGGTCTCATGGACGCGGACATATATGGCCCATCATTGCCAACGCTGCTCGGAATATCCGGCAAGGCCGAAATCCGCGACAGCAAGATCATTCCCCGCGAAGCCTTTGGCGTGAAAGCCATGTCGATCGGCTGGCTGGTTGATGAAAGCCAAGCCCTGGCGTGGCGCGGACCGATGGTGATGGGCGCTATCCGGCAGCTGATGAGCGACGTTGATTGGGGAACGCTCGACATTTTACTCATCGACACGCCGCCCGGCACCGGCGATGCGCATCTGTCGCTGATCCAATCAAAGCGGCTTTCCGGCGCAGTGATCGTTTCAACGCCGCAGGAAATGGCGCTCGCTGACGTGCGGCGCGGCGCGGCGCTCTTTCGTAAGACCGAAACGCCTGTCATTGGCGTCATTGAAAACATGGCGTGGCTTGAAGGGCCGGCCGGCGGCAAGCACTTTTTGTTCGGCGAGGGCGGCGCGGAAAAAGCCGCGCACGAGTTGGACGCGCCCTTTCTCGGCGCCGTTCCTCTCTACCCTGATTTACGGGAAGCCTCTGACGAAGGGCGTCCGCTGGCCGCGACGGATCATCCGGCAGCTGAAGTTTTCGAAACGCTCGCCAAGAAGATCGCCGCTGCTATTCAGCCCTAGCTGTTACTGTGTGATCGTGGACAATCCGCCAGGCGCCGTTATCGCGGCGCATCACCAGTGAAAACACGCCGCTGGTCTCTTCGGCGCCGTCATGTTTGAAGCGTCCGGTTACGACCGCGACATCGTCGGTGACAAGGTTGACGTCGATCCGATCAAGGTCCAATTCGCCAAGATCGCCGCCATCCGTGTATTCACTCCGATAACGCCGCAGGGTCTGCGCCCAGCCTTTGGTGATCTCAGTGCCGGTGACGAACTTTAAATCTTCGCTCTTCCAGTAGGTTTCCATAAAGGCGTCGAGATTGCCTTCATTCCAGGCGGCGACCTGAGCCCTCAAAGTGGACCGGATAACATCAGCCGGCGGGCGCGACGCAAACTTCGCCGCATCAGCGAGGGGCGTTTCGACCTTGGCGATTTTCATACGTTCATCCGCCGAGGCGTTCGTCACAGGTGTTGCGCCCGGTTGCTGCAGCACTGGCGTCGACGGCGCTGGCTCTGCGGCCGCGAGTTCGACTTCCGGCGGCGGGCCTGCATCAGGTTCAGCGCCGACAATGCGCCCCACTGCCTGCTTGCGGCCGGCCCCTTGAATATTGACCTCAGCCTTGTCGGTAAGATTGGCCGGCCCTGCATTCGCCGCGTGCCGTGGCGCTGGCTCGCCCAACATGTCATTCAAACTGGCTGTGAGCTCGTCCGCCGTCGGCGTATCGTTCGAAACCTCGTTGTCCGCGCCTTCGATTTGTTCTGCCGCCGGCTCAATCGCCGCTGTCGCAACAGTCTGCTCAGACAAAACCGGCTCTGTTTCCTCTATGGCGGGTTCGGTTTGCGTGACCGTTTCAACTTGTTCACCGCCTGTAAAACGCGCCGCCGGAACAGCGGACTCGCCGGATGCGTCGGCTGTTTCGTCAGCTTGCTCCGCCTCAGAAATCACGGTCGGCGACGCGGGTAAGGCAGGTCCGGCATCTTGTGTTGGCGCTTGCGCCAGCGTTTGCGCCGGCGTTTGCCCCGCGGGCGTGGCTGCAATTTCCTGCTGCTGCGGTTGCGGATCGGCTGGCGCCGGCGCCGCTGCGGCTAGCTGCGCATTCTCGGCTGGACCGCAGGCGTAGCCTTGTGACGCTAAGTCCGCGATGATGTCCTGCGCCTTCATTGAGCAAAAATCGCTGCTGTTGTTGGCGTGATAGGGCACGCGCACAGTGTTTGACATTCGGTAGGTATACTGAACATCACAAGCGGCGCCGACATTGCCGGGCGCAACGATTTCAATGATCCGTTCATCGCTGCCGCGCGCGCAGGCGGTCTTGAACGGCGCGGTCTGGGCGCTCGCCGCACTGAACCCAATCCAGACCGCTGCGAGCGAAATGTGGGAAATTGCGTGTTTCATATGTCCCCTCCTCCTGGTGAAAAAAACCAGGAAATTGCCGTCAAAATATCTCTCGCCCCACGGGGGCGTTATTTAGCTGTCTGCGCCGCTGCAAACGAGGCATTTTTTGGCGCGTAGCCGTAACATCTTGGTAATTCCTAAACAGGTTCTTTCGATTCGGCGCAAATTGAAGCTTTTGGGCAACTATTCCGCCCGCCGATTGAGGATGAAAAATCGGCAAGAATGGCTATTGCGGTCATTTTTGACGCACGCGCCTTGAGGCGATTCAAGCCACCCATCAGCGTCAAATTCGGGAAAATATGTGTCCCCCTTAATCTGCGCATCAACCCGCGTAAGGTAAATACGATCAGCAAGGTCAATCGTCTGGGCGTAGATCTCCCCGCCGCCAATGACGCAAATTTCTTCGGCGCCCCGCTCATCCGCGCATTGCTTCGCCAGGGTAAGCGACGCTTCGATATTGCGCACAACAAACACGCCGCCGGGATCGAAACTGTGCGATCGCGTCACGACGATATTGTCGCGCTCGGGCAGCGGCTTGCCGATCGACTCAAAGGTCTTGCGGCCCATAATGATCGGCTTGCGGAGCGTTACCTTTTTAAACCATTTAAGGTCATCAGATATCCGCCAGGCCAAACCACCGTCGGCGCCGATGACGCGGTTCTCAGCAATCGCAACGACCAGCGCCAGTTTCATTTGTCGCCCTTGCTCTGTTCAGCGAGTGCGGTAAGCGGCGCGCCGGTTAACCGAAACACCGTCCAGTCGCCCATCGGCTCTGCACCCAGCGCCCGATAAAACTTGATCGCCAGCTCATTCCAGTCAAGCACCCACCACTCCATGCGCCCGCAATCGTTGTCTTTCGCAATGCGCGCCAGCCGTGCAAGCATCGCCTGCCCGACGCCGGCGCCGCGATGGCTCGGACGCACATAAAGGTCTTCAAGATAAAGCCCGTGCTTGCCGAGAAAGGTGGAATAATTGAAAAAATAAAGGGCAAAACCGCAGGGACCGTCTTCTGCTTCCGCGATTAAGACGAAGGCCTTCGGTCGCGTTGTAAACAGAGTGCGCCTTAAATCTTCTTCCGTCGCGACAACTTCATGTTCGAGCTTTTCATAGGCCGCAAGCTCTTTGATGAACGACAAGATCATGGGCGCGTCGCCCGGCGCTGCGCCTCGAATTACAACGCTCATACGGCGACAGGCGCTTTGATATGGGGCTGCGCGTGATAATCTTCGACTTTTATGTCTTCATACTGAAAATCGAAAATGTCTTTGACCTTTGGATTGAGCGCTAATTTCGGCAAGGGTCCAGGCGTGCGTTTTAGTTGTTCGCGGGCTTGGTCGAAATGATTGGCGTAAAGATGCGCGTCGCCCAACGTGTGCACAAACTCTCCGGGCTTTAATCCCGTGGCCTGCGCCATCATTGCGGTCAAGAGCGCATAAGAAGCAATGTTGAACGGCACGCCGAGAAAGATATCAGCGGAACGCTGATAAAGCTGACAGGAAAGCCGCCCATCGGCGACAAAGAATTGAAACAGACAATGACACGGCGCCAACGCCATATCGTCGAGATCAGCGGGGTTCCATGCGGAAACCACGAGCCGGCGGGAATAGGGATTGTTTTTGATCTCGTCGACAACCCATGAAATCTGGTCGATGGCGCGCCCGTCCGGCGCAGCCCAGGATCGCCATTGCCGGCCATAGACCGGGCCCAGTTCGCCCGTTTCGTCGGCCCATTCATCCCAGATCGAAACGCCGTTTTCCTTGAGATATGCAATGTTGGTGTCGCCGGCGAGGAACCACAAAAGTTCGTGGACGATGGATTTGATGTGCAGCTTTTTGGTCGTCGTGAGCGGAAAGCCATCCTCAAGGTCAAACCGCATCTGATGGCCGAAAACAGCACGGGTTCCAACGCCGGTGCGCTCCAGGCGATCATCGCCCGTCTCAAGGGCGCGCTCCAGCAATTCATGATATTGATGCAACGTATCCTCGCGAATCATGGGGGTTGGCAGGGCAGCATAGCAAGTGAGGCCCCCGCGTCGATACGGGCCAGGATAAAGCCTCGTCCCGGCCTTAATTCAACCTTTGCTTGGTGCTAGGATATCCAGCGCTGACGAGGGAACAGCGGATATGGGGCCCATGAGCAACAAAAAAACACAAAGCGGCAAGGGCCTTGCCCTGCCGGGGCTGATCATCGGTTTGCTGACCGGCCTCGCCGTCTACGGGATCACAGAATACTGGATCGACGACAATGATTCGGAACGGTTGGGGATCACCGTTTTGTTTTTTACCGTCACTGCGTCCGCCGCTTATCTGCTCCTTGCCGAAAGCAACCGGCTCGCCAAACCGCTGATCGGCGCCTTCGTGATCGCAGCCTTGCTCGCCGGACCGGATTATTTCATGGCCGGCGCGGCTGGCGATAATGGCGAAAACCTATCTGATTTTCCGCCGATCTTCTGGTTCATGTTGAGCCGCGGGCTGGTCGCTTACCTGCTTGCGACACTGTTCAAGGCAAGCCAAGACGAAGGCGCGCCGCCGCCTTATGAACGCGTCTTTTTTCATGGGCTCACCATGCCGCTCATTCTTGGCGGCGCGAAAGTGTTCGCGGGGCTAGCGCTAGTCTTGTTGTTCGCCTGGGCGCGGCTGCTCAAGGAAATGGACGTCAACTTCTTCAACAAGCTTTTTCAGGAGCCATGGTTCATCTTCCCGTTTCTTGGCGCCATTGGCGGACTTTCCATCGCCATGATGCGCGGCCAGGAGGCGGTGCTTGGCGCCTTGCGATATGTGTTGTTGCTGTTCTGCCGCATCGCCATGCCAATCACCGCAGTCTTCACCATCACGTTTCTGGTGGTGCTTATGGTCAACGGACCCGCCGCCATCTTCGACAAGCCTTATCCCGGCGGCATCATGATTGGTCTTGCGTTCGCCGGCATGCTGATTTTCAACGGCGTTTATCAAAATGGCGAAAGCGAAAGCCCGCCGGCCTGGCTACGGCTTTCTACGCTCGTCTCTTTGATTGGGTTCCCGATTTATACTGCGCTTGCCTTTTGGGCGTTCTGGATGCGGATCGGCGATTATGGCCTGACGCCGCCGCGCATCGCAGGGCTCGTCATCACTTTCCTCGCCGCCGCCTACAGCGTTGTTTGCATTGCCGGTTTGTTGACCGAGCTCAACTGGCGCGGCAAACGATGGATGCCGCTGGTCGGCCCGCTAAATACGGCGATGGCGGCGCTTTGGGTGATCGTTCTCATCGGCCTTGCAAGCCCGTTCGCCAACCCCTGGGCGATCAGCGCCAATAGCCAATATGCCCGCATCGCCGAGAACAGCACGCCGGCGTCGGAATTCGATTACGGCTATCTGCGGTTTGAACTCGGAACCTATGGCGATGAAGCCCTAATGCAAATGCTGTCGCTCACCGGCCATCCGGAATATGCAGAAATTCGTGATGGCGTCGCGCGGGCTCGGGCTGCAAAACACTATTGGGAATACAAGAACCCGAATGCGGCGGTTCCCGTGACTGACGAAGCGCCGCCGCCGGCGATAGAGGCGCCGCCGCAAGCTGAAACACACGAAGCGCCAACGGCTGAAAGCGGCGCCGGACCAGAAACGCTTCCCGTCAATCCAGAAGAAGCGCCCGGCGACCCATCATCGAGCGACGATAGCAATAATCTCGAATAAGTCGGCGATCAGCTATCCTTGGTGTCCAACTTGTGCACTTTGCGGTGCGGTCCGTTGTAATCGGAAATGCCTTCGCTCAACGCATAGCAGGCAAGCCGGACCGCCCGCGGGATTTTCACCTTCTCGCCGTCGCGCTCGCCTTTTTCATAATATTGGATCATGCGCCGCTTAAGGCCCAGATGATGCGCCGCGTCCTTTTGGGATAAACCCAAAGATTTGCGCCATTTTCTGAAATCGTTCGGTTCCATACCGGTCCGCCCCATGGCCGAAGCGTCCTTATTGCGCATTCTTAAGGCCCAATACAGCATACTTATTACAAAACTTTGACAGAAAAGCCTGAATTCCCTTCCACCAGTCTTCAATTCTTCACCAGCGGGACATATATTTTGGGGGCTCGCGCAAGCGGGCTATGGCGATAAATGACGCGTGTAATAACCGTATCGGACCCGGGGGCGGTACCCGGCGGCTCCACCAGAACCCCCGCTCCGGGCCAAGCGCCAGGAGGTTGCGGCGGGGCCGAAATAGGATCGACGAGCGTCTAAAGACGATGTTTTCGCCCGGTTTGCCTCCGTTATTTGGCTAAACTGAATAGTTGCAAACGACAACTACTCGGATGAGTTTGCTCTCGCTGCTTAATGTAGCTGAGTGACTCGAATTTGAAGTCCTAGCCCCCATCCAAGGGTTAGGCGGGGCTCCCCCAGCGCCTGGCAACAGAAGCTGGGGACTTTTTTTTAGCGGAGATCGTGTCACTAGCAACAAGCGCCGCAGGCGCTGGGATTCTTATGTTTGCGCGCCTTCGCGCGCGGGGAGTACTTTTTAAGTGTGCCGGCCTTCGCCGGCGGGGCAACAGAAGCTCCCACCTTCTCTCGATCTTAAATTGCGCCCCTTCGGGCGCGGGCCAGCGACCTGGCGCCAGAACCTCGGGACTTTCTTTTTGCACGACGGGATTGGGCTGTGGCGCCGCACCGCTTTGGCCGCTAAAAGGGCTCTCAGGCAATCGGGGTGAAACGGTGTCCGACGACGTTGAGATTGACTATGATTACCTGATGCAAAATGCGTTGCGCTATCTCATGCGCGACGTTTTAAGCATGGTCGCCGAGCTCGGCGACGCCCCGGGCGAGCATCATTTTTTCATCGAATTCATTACCGGCGCCCAAGGCGTCACCATCCCGGACCATCTTAAAGAAACCTACCCCGAACGCATGACTATCGTGCTGCAGCATCAATTTGACGATCTTGTCGTCACTGATCACGGCTTTTCCGTGACGCTCTGGTTCAAGGGCAAAGAAGCGCAGCTCAAGATCCCGTTCGCAGCGGTCACCAGTTTCGCAGACCCAAGCGTTAAGTTTGGTGTTCGGTTCGTGGAGGAAGAAGAAGGCGATAGCGAAGACGGCGGCAAACCTGACGACGCTGAAGAGAACGCCGAAGCGCAAGTCGACGAGGCGCGTAATGAAAATGCGGAAGAAAGCGCCGACGCCGAGGAAGATGCGCCGCCTTCAGAAGGCGCGGACGTCGTCAGCCTCGATTCCTTCCGGAAGAAATGAGCGGTTGCCTTTAGTTGCTGTCTTCCGCGAAGACGACAGCGTGATTGTCTTCATAGATTTTTGACCAGCCGGCGAAACGCTCAAAGTGCCGGCGGCGCCCGTCTTCCGGCCGCATCAGCGCCCAGCCGATCTCATAATCCGCAATTTGCGTTTTTAGCATATCTACGCCGTCCGACTGCATGGACTTTTCAATGGCCGGCATGAAACCGTCCTGAAACAAACGATCGGCGCGTCCGTCAATAAAGGTCGGTATACGCTCGAAGATTAACGCACCACCGAACCCGTATTCATTCATCACATTGCCTGTCACGCCATGGGCGCGGGCGGCTTCAATCGCTGCGATGGGATAGGATGTGGGCGGCGGCGACCAGCGCGCCGTTGTTTGTAAAAGAGCCGCGCATGCCGCCAGAGCCAGGGCAATCGCCGGCGCGCCCATCTGCACAATCCGCGGAACACCACGCTCGCTCGAAGACAACGCCGACGCCCAACGCTGAAAGGAAACCCCTTCAAAAGTCTGCGCCAGATCGCGCGCCAAAAGCACCGGTGCAATCAGGAACAACAAATAAATGAAGCGCGTGTGGGTGAAATACATGTGGAGTAAGAGGCAGATGAACAATGCCGCTACGATATTCGTGCGGAACCGACTGGCCATGAGAGCCGCCAAACCAGCAAGCAATACTGCTTCGACTTTGAAGTCTTCAGCCGCGGAAAAAGCGCGCCACTCCTGTACATAGGGCAACGCTTCGCTTGTCCCTACAGAGACCGTCGACCAGATGGTGTGAACGCCATAAGGATGAATAATCGCCGCAACCGGGCACAGCGCAAGAAAGCCGATCCACAACATCGTCCGCCGCGACATGAAATCGCGCGTCTCATGCAGATAAAGCAGAAATGCTAAAAACGCCGCGACAAATCCAAAGGTGAAACTGGCATGCATGTTTGACCAAAGGCACATGACGCCGAGGAGCCAGAATGCCGGCGCGCGCTTCTCCTCCGCCGCGATCCAAAGACGCGCCACGAAGAGCAGGATGAGCGGTAGGACGATAATGTGTGGGCGCGCGACAAGGACATCGGCGCTGAGCGAGATAGCGCCAATCGCGACAGCGCCGGCGATGATCGGCTTTAGATGCAATGACAACGCCCAATAGGTTTGCGCAAGAACAATCAGCAATACCGAAATGGTCAAAAGCACTACGCCATTCCAACCGCCGGTCGCATAGGCCGCATAAAGAATAATTTGCGAAAGCCATTCCTTGGCGATCCAGGGCTCGCCTGCAAAGCTGTGGGAATAGGCGTCGGTGTGCGGAAAGGACTTTGTTTGCCAGATGTCAGCGCCGACGGTGATGTGCCAGAGCGTATCAGGGTCGTTAAGGAGCTGCGGCGCGGCGGCGACAAACGCAAACGCCATGATCAGCGCAAAGCCAGCGCCGATCAGCCGTCGGATTTGCAAAGCGTCGGCGGGCGCAGCAGTCGCCGATTCCGCCGTCGGGTAAGCGTCGGCCGCAGCCGCATAAGAACTGGGTGACTGGTTCATGGCGGCGAGTTTCGCCCCTAAACCTTTCTGCGGTTTTAACCACCTGCATCAGCGATCTCTGCGCCTCGAATCTCGCCAATTCAGACCCCATATAAGATACGGAACAGCTTGCGCTCGCCGGGCGCCATGCTACATCCGGGCCCTTCGCCGCTGCGCTGCGCCGCACCCATCAAAGAGAGCCTTTCATGACCGACACCCGCACCGAAACAGACAGCTTTGGCGAACTCGCCGTTCCGGCGGATAAATATTACGGCGCCCAGTCGGCCCGCTCCCTGATCAATTTCCCGATCGGCGAGGAAATCATGCCGGCGCCGCTGATCCGGGCTCTTGGGATCGTCAAACTCTGTGCTGCGCGCGCTAATCTTGCGTTCGACAATCTCGACCCGAAACTCGCTGACGCCATCGCCCGCGCCGCCATGGATGTGGCGGAAGGCAAACTTAACGACCATTTTCCCTTGTCCGTCTGGCAGACCGGCTCCGGCACCCAGTCCAACATGAACACCAACGAAGTTGTCGCGAACCGCGCCATCGAACTTTTGGGCGGCGTCATCGGCTCCAAGGACCCGGTGCATCCCAACGATCATGTCAATCGCAGCCAGTCTTCAAACGACACGTTTCCCACCGCGATGCACATTGCTGCTGCTGAAGAAATCAATCACCGTCTCCTGCCGGCGCTACAAGTCCTGCACAACGCGCTGAACGACAAGGCCGAGGCATTCAAGGACATCATCAAAATCGGGCGCACGCATTTGCAGGACGCAACGCCTGTCACCCTCGGTCAGGAGTTTTCGGGCTATACAGCCATGGTCGCTAACGGCATTGAACGCGCCGAAGGCGTCTTGCCGCGGCTTTATGCCTTGGCGCAAGGCGGTACGGCAGTCGGCACCGGTCTTAACGCCAAGCCGGGCTTTGCCGTAAAATTCGCCGAAGAAGTCGCTGCTTACACGAAACTTCCCTTCGTGACCGCGCCCAACAAATTCGAAGCGCTTGCGACCCACGACGCCATGGTGGAAGCCCACGGCGCGCTCAACGAAATTGCCGTCAGCCTGTTCAAGATCGCCAATGACATTCGCCTGCTTGGCTCAGGCCCGCGTTCCGGCCTTGGCGAGATTTCCCTGCCGGAAAACGAACCAGGCTCGTCGATCATGCCCGGCAAGGTCAACCCGACCCAGTGCGAGGCGCTCACCATGGTCGCAGCGCAAGTCATGGGCAACAATGCGGCCGTCTCGTTCGCCGGCAGTCAGGGGCATTTCGAGCTAAACGTCTTCAAACCGGTGATCGCGTACAATGTCTTGCAGTCAATCAGGCTGATCAGCGATGCGGCGCAGTCCTTTACCGATAAATGCATCGTCGGGATCACCGCTAACGAGACCCGCATCAAGTCGCTGATGGAGCAGTCATTAATGCTGGTGACCGCGCTGGCGCCGGAAATCGGCTATGACAACGCTACAAAAATCGCCAAAACGGCGCATCAGAACGGGACAACGCTGCGCGAAGAAGCTGTCAAACTTGGGTTTGTTACGCCCGAGGATTACGACCGCATTGTACAACCTGAAAAGATGATCTCGCCGCAATAAGCCGGCGGCAAAGTTCATAGCAAAGCGCTGACGCCACATTCGCCGCCAAATTCTTGGTAAATTTTCGCCCGACGGTTGTTTGCCGCGGAAAAGCGGGCGCCCCTACTCTTGCTGTCTTGGCGCTGGACTGTTTATTGCTAACCCCATGGTGAGCGCCGCCCACGGCGTCAAGTATCATTGGAGTAGATGGGGTAGCCATGTCTGACAGTAAACCTTCCGAAAGCCAGCTTCGGCTTTCCCTTGCACAATTCCTGTTCGCCCAGAACGTCGATATCGAAACGCTGTACAAAGCGCTGGGCGCTGATCTTTCCGCCGCCGATTCAGAGGCCGTCTCACACATGGCCGGCATCATCGACGGCGTCACCTTGGCGACGAAGAAAATTCGCGCCCACGGTCTCGACAACTGGGCGAAGAACTAAGGTTCAAGTCGGTTTTTGCACTGACGAGCGGCGTTCAGCGGCGTCCCGGCCGCGGCGTGGGGAGACGCGCTGGGATTAAGACGCCAGCTCTCATT
>JANQOV010000162.1 GCA_028285645.1 Hyphococcus sp. | reverse complement strand
GCTCTCGGCCATGGAAGCTGAGTTGCGTGAAGGCGTCATGGCGAAGTTCGACGAGATTTCGGGCGACTATAAAAAGCTGCGCCGGCTGCAGGACATTATGATTGAAGAGCAGCTGAAAGGCGACGACCTGACAGCTTCACAAACACGCCGCTTTAAAAAGCTGCAAAAGGACATTGTCGAGCGCGTGCGTTCGGTGCGTTTAAACAATCAACGGATCGAAGCGCTTGTCGAACAGCTTTACGACATCAACCGCCGGCTGATGGCGCTTGAAGGCAAGCTGGTGCGCCTTGGCGACACCCACGGCATCAATCGCCAGGAATTTCTGGGCGAGTATATCGGCGCTGAACTCGACCCTGATTGGTTTGACCGGATTTCTGAAAAAACCAGCAAGGGCTGGGCGAGCTTCGTCACCAAAGGCGAGCGCCAGATCAAACAGATCCGCGAAGAGATCGGTAACTTGTCACAGGAAACAGGTCTGACTGTCACCGACTTCCGCCGCATCGTTTCGACTGTGCAGAAGGGTGAACGCGAGGCGCGCATCGCCAAGAAGGAAATGGTTGAGGCGAACCTTCGCCTGGTGATTTCCATCGCCAAGAAATACACCAATCGCGGCCTGCAGTTCCTTGACCTCATTCAGGAAGGCAATATCGGCCTCATGAAGGCGGTGGACAAATTCGAATATCGCCGCGGCTACAAATTCTCGACTTACGCGACCTGGTGGATCCGCCAGGCGATTACCCGCTCGATTGCCGACCAGGCGCGCACCATTCGTATTCCGGTGCACATGATCGAGACCATCAACAAGATCGTCCGCACCTCGCGCCAGATGTTGCACGAGATCGGCCGCGAGCCGACGCCGGAAGAGTTGGCGGAAAAACTTTCCATGCCGCTCGAAAAAGTCCGTAAGGTGATGAAAATCGCCAAAGAGCCGATTTCCCTTGAAACGCCGATTGGCGACGAGGAAGACTCGCACCTCGGAGATTTCATCGAAGACAAGAACACGATCCTGCCAATCGATGCGGCGATCCAGTCGAACCTTCGCGAAACGACGACGCGGGTGCTGGCCTCGCTCACCCCGCGGGAAGAACGCGTCCTGCGCATGCGCTTCGGCATCGGCATGAACACCGATCACACCCTTGAAGAAGTCGGCCAGCAATTTTCGGTCACCCGCGAACGCATCCGCCAGATCGAGGCGAAGGCCTTGCGGAAACTGAAGCATCCGTCACGAAGCCGGAAGCTGCGGTCGTTCTTGGATAACTAGTCAGCTTGACGATCACGACCTGCCGGATCCCCACGCTTTAAGCGTGGGGCCCATCCTGCCAGTGCATAAAGTCCCAAAAAACCCTTTTGGGCTGTAGGGGAAAATATAACGAAAATAAGGGGTTGTCGACCTGACGGGCTGTAGCGCCTCAAGCCAAAAGAACGCCTGCAAAAGCCGCTCCGGCCGCCTTGGGCGCCGCCGCCTAGTCTGTTAACACTATTCTGATGGGCGAATGGCGGGGCGGCTGCGACCAAGACAGAGCGCGGCAAATATCAGACGGGAGTGGGGTAATGACCATGGCTAGAAAATCGGGGGTGTTCTCGGCAGCCTTAAAACTTGCGGCGGCGCTCTGCGCATTGGCGCTGACGGCCTGTTCGTCCACCGGCGGGCCGCTTGGGCTTTCGCCGGCGCAGGAAGAGGCGATCGGCAAACAGCAGCATCCGCAAATCCTTGCGGCCTTTGGGGGCGAAGTGGATGATCCGCAATTAAAGGCCTATGTGGAACGCGTTTTCCGGCGGCTGATGGCGGCGTCGGAACAACCAAACGCTGACATCAACATTTATGTCCTCGACAGTCCGGTGGTGAACGCCATGGCGCTGCCGGGGCACGTCTACGTGACGCGCGGCTTGCTTGCGCTGGCAAATTCCGAAGCCGAGCTTGCCGGAGTGATCGGTCATGAGATCGGCCATATCTTCAAGCGGCATACGGCAAAGCGCGTCAGCCGCTCCAATATGGCGCAACTTGGCACGGTCGCGGCGGCAATCCTCACCGGCGATGCTGATACGGCGCAAATGATCGGGCAGGGCGCGCAACTTTATCTCCTGCGCTTTTCGCGCCAGCAGGAATATGAATCCGATTTGGTTGGCACGCAGCTGCTCGGTGCGGCGGGCTATGATCCCATCGGCGCAGCGCAGTTTTTGAACACCCTTGGCAACTGGACAAACCTAGAGGCGCAAATCGCCGGCGTTCAACAGCCGCCGGAGTACCTTAAGACCCATCCGAATTCCGCGAACCGGGTTGCGCGGGCGGCGCAAGAGGCAAACGCCATTCGTCAGGCTGGCGGCGCTTCGGACCAACGCAACCGTGAAATCTTTCTCAACGCTATCGATGGTCTTTTATATGGCGATGATCCGGTAAAGCAGGGTTATATTTCAGGCCGCGATTTCATCCATCCGCAATTGGGTTTTGCCTTCACAGCGCCAGCAGGCGTGCAACTGCAGAATTCCTCGCAGGCAGTCATTGGCCGCGCATCGGGCGGCGCGCAGATGCAGTTTACTGGCGCATCTTCGCAACAAGGTCCGGCGGCGCTGATCAATCAGATATCACAGTCGCTTAAGGTGCAGCTCGGGACACCGCAGCAATTGCGGGTGAGCGGCCGCAATGCAGCAGCAGGCCAGGGCCGCGCCAACACGCAAAACGGCCCGGTCGATGTAACCGCCTACGCCATCCAATGGCAGGGCGCGAGCCATTGGGTGTTCCTTTGGGTAACGCCGGCCAATCAAACGCGGCAACTGCAAAACGCCATCAATCAATCGGTGCAGTCCTTGCGCACGGTAAATGTGGGGTCCTTGAACGTACCCGATACAACGAACGTTGATGTGGTGACCGTTCAATCCGGCGACACGGCGGCAAGCCTTGCACGATACATGGCGTTTCCTAACTACAAGGAGGAGCGGTTCCGCATTTTCAACGCGCTCGACGCCAATCGGCCTGTTCGGCCGGGAGAGCGCATAAAGTTGGTGCGCTGATGAGTAAGAAAGCGGTCTGATCCAAAGCGGGTCGGGTCGCCGTAAAGGGGGCGTGTAGGCTTTTTTTGGGTCTATGCGCCCTTTGACTAAATTTGCCCCGGCAGGCGCCAAGATCGCTTGCACTGGTCAGTGTAATTGGTAATGTCCCGCGAGTTTCAATCGCCGGTAGTGGCGGAAATGGAGAATAAAATCATGGCTATCGACGGAAAGTGGAATATCTCGATCAAGACCCCAATGGGCGAGCAGGCCGGCGTTTTGACGCTGAAGCAGGAAGGCGACGCCCTTACCGGCGAGATGGCCTCCCAAGGCAACTCGACGCCGATTGAAAACGGCAAGGTCGAGGGTGAAAAGCTCTCCTGGCACGCAAAAATCACCACGCCAATGCCAATGACGCTGGAATTTGAAGGCCTCACTGAAGGCGACAAGATTTCCGGCAATGTCAAGCTCGGTGCGTTTGGCACGTCAACCTTCTCCGGCGAAGCCGCTTAATCACCCCAATTATGCGCGCCGTCACACTTGTCGCTGTCTTATTGTTCGCAGGGTGTGGCGGCGGCTCTTCTGAGTCCCCGCAAGAAACGACCGCCGCCTCACAGGCGGCGAAAGCTGTTGAAGCCGACACCACGCGCTATTCCGTGCGCGAGGAAACAGCGCATCTCGACGCCATGGGCGAAGCCTTCGTCAAACTGGCGCTTGGGCTCGGTCAGCATGATAAGGCGTTTGTCGATGCTTATCACGGGCCGGCGGAATGGGCGGACGCCGCGGAAAGCGAGCAACGCTCGCTCGATGCGTTAGAGACCGACGCCCGCGGCCTGTTGATCAGCCTTAGAAAAGCCAACGAAGATGATCCCGGCATCCGCGCCGCGATGCTCGAAAAGCTGACGCGCGCCGCGCTGATGCGCATTCGCATGGCGCAGGGAGAAGGTTTCAGCTTTGACGAGGAAACGCTGTTTTTATACGACGCGGTCGCGCCAGCTTATGATCTCGCAGACTTCGACAAGGCGCTTGCTGACATAGAAGCGCTGTTGCCCGGTGACGGACCGCTGAACGAGCGCGTCGACGCATTCCGCAATCGGCTCGCCATTCCCGAAGATAAACTCAAGACTGTGTTTGACGCAGCGATTGCCGAATGCCGCAATAGAACCCTGGTCCATTACGAGTTGCCGGAAACGGAAAACTTCGAGCTTGAGTTCGTCAATGACAAACCCTGGAGCGGATATAACTGGTACCAGGGCGATTATGTGAGCCTCATTCAGGTCAATACGGATTTTCCAATCATCATCGACCGCGCCGTCGATCTTGGCTGTCATGAAGGCTATCCCGGTCATCATACGTGGAATGTCTTGCTCGAGCGCGACATTCTTGGCGAGAAGGGCTGGATCGAATACTCCGTCTACCCGCTATTTAGCCCTTTATCTGTGGTTGCTGAAGGCTCTGCCAATTACGGGATTGAACTTGCGTTTCCGGGCGAAGAAAAGATCACTTTCGAACGTGAAGTCCTGTTCCCGCTTGCGGGGCTCGATCCAACGGAAGCATCGACGCTCGCTGAGTTAAACAAACTGCGCCGTAAGCTTTCTCACGCCCGCAATCATATTGCCCGTGAATATCTTGACGGCCGTATCACGCGAGACGAAGCGATTGAGCTGGCAATGAAATACCAGCTTGTGTCTCGCGCGCGGGCAGGGCAGACGCTTGATTTCATCGACACTTACCGCGGCTATGTGCTGAACTACAATCTCGGGCTCGATATCGTTGAAGCTTATATCGACGCTGAAGTGAGCGCCGGCTTAACGCCCTGGGAAGCGTTCGAAAAGCTGTTGACCACGCCGATGGCGGCCAGCGACATCCAGCAAGCGCCGTGACGTTTGGCGCCGTCGTTCAGCGACTGCACCTTTGGGCCGGCGTTCTTTTAGGCATTCAAGTCACGCTGTGGATGCTGAGCGGCGTCGTCATGAGCTGGTTTCACCTCGATCTGGTGCGCGGCGAACGGTCTATGTTTCAAGCGCCGCCGCCGGAACTTGAAGCCATCAACTATGCGTCACCCGGCGGCGTCATTGCGCAAATGGATGGCGCTCAGGCTGTGGAGCTTCGATATTTCCTTGGGCGGCCGGTCTATGAAGTGAAAGCCGTTGACGGTTATGCGCTGTTTGATGCGCGCACTGGAACAAAAATTTCACCGATCGACGAAGAAACCGCCCGCGCCGTTGCTAAGCAGGATTATATTGGGGACGGTGAAATCGTTGCGCTTTCCCTGATGACGCAAACCCCACAAGAATACCGCCGGGACCTTCCGGTCTGGCGCGCTGACTTTGACGATCGCCTCAACACGCGGCTTTATATTTCACCCAACACAGGGCAGGTGGTCTCCCGCCGCAACGATGTCTGGCGGCTCTATGATTTCTTCTGGATGCTGCACATTATGGATTATGGCGAGCGGGTGGATTTCAACAATCCGCTGGTGAAAGCGGCGTCCGCCGCCGGGTTTTTGTTTGCGCTCACCGGTTTGATCATGGTGATCATGAAAAAGGGCCGTCGGCAAATCAAGCAAGACCTTGCCTTCGTGTTTCGCAGAGGCGGGCGCAAAAAGGGCGCATAAAAAAAGCGCCGGGCGACATACCGGCGCTTCGGACTTTTGGATAGTGTGCGGCGCTTAAAAGCCGAAATAGATCGGCTCGGGTCCGCTTGGTTTGACCTCAGCGGGCTCGTCCTTTTCCGCTTCTTCATCCTTGGCGACTGGTTCGCCTTCGCATTCGTTCTTCGCGGTTGGATAAAAGAACTCCGTCGTCGATTGCTGCGAATATCCAGCAAGCGCGCTTGAGCCTAATCCCATCACGGCCGCAATTAGAATGGTTCTAATCATGGTTGTTCACTCCCAACCTTGTATATGCCAGCAATTGTGCGCCGCTGGCAAGCGACAATTCGATGAAAATAGCCATGAAAAACCCTAAAAAGAGGTAAGAATTTCGGGCAGTTAAGACGCCCTGCGCTTTGCGCTCACCGAAACTTGATGGCGCTTCAACTGGGTCTGTCGATCAACCGAGTGCTTTATCGGATGAAACGAATTCAACGCCCAAGGCTTCCGACACGGCTTTGTAGGTGATTTGCCCGCGATGGACGTTAAGGCCATTGCGCAAATGCGCGTTCGACCGCAGCGCATCGAGCCCCTGATCGGCGAGCATCAGCCCATAGGCGAGGGTGGCGTTGTTGAGGGCGTGAGATGACGTTAGCGGCACGGCGCCGGGCATATTTGCGACGCAATAATGCAGGACGCCGTCGACCTCGTAAGTCGGATCGTCATGGGTGGTCGCTTTTGAGGTTTCAAAACAACCGCCCTGATCGATCGCCACATCAACCAGCACCGAGCCTTCTTTCATGCCTTTCAGCATCTCGCGGGTCACCAGCTTTGGCGCGCTGGCGCCGGGAATAGGCACCGCGCCGACAACCACATCGGCGACATCGGTTTCTTCGTCGAGCGCTTCAAAGGTGGAGTAGCGGGTCTTGGCGCGGCCTTCGAAAAGTTCGTCAAGCTCGGCCATGCGGCGCACGCTGCGGTCGAGAATGGTAACGTCAGCGCCGAGACCAACCGCCATCCGCGCCGCATGGGTG
>JANQOV010000159.1 GCA_028285645.1 Hyphococcus sp. | reverse complement strand
TTTGGTCCTAACAGGCCTACGACTTCTCCGCGCTTTACCCGCATGGAAACGCCGCGAACAACAGGCCGGCGCTTAAAGGACTTACCGAGATTTTCGGCGACCAACGCACCGCCGCCTTCAACCACCTTTGGACGGGTTCTCTTGGCGGCTTTCATCTTTGCCGGGGCTGCTTTGTTTTCGGTCATTTTACCTTTCGCCGTGTGGGCGTCCATTGGGCTGTTCCATCTACTCGAAAGCCCTAGGGTAGGGCGGAGTCGTCATCGCTATTAGTGTAGAATATTCCTCTTATGCGCCGACCTGTTTCCGGGGTAAACTTAACTCTGCCAGTATCGACCCAATAAGTTACCGAACCGGCCGACATAACTTGCTTGCCCTGTGTCAAAATGACATTCTCGGACATTGTTATGGTGCGAGAAGCGTCATCATAAACGGCCGTTTCGCCGGTAATAGCTTCTTTACCATTTGAATAACGCACGGTCCCGAAAGCCCGGATTTTATCAAAGTCTCCATCATCGTTAATCTCGGCCTCAATTCGCTTGGCGGTCAGAATGGCTTCGCCTTGAACGACGCGCACGTCACCGGACCAAATGGCAAGATTGTCCTGGAACTCTGCCGTGTTGCCAGTGATGTCGACCGGCTCATTGCTCGACGGCGCCAGTTGGGCCGCCGCCCGGTCATTGGCGATCAGCAGCAGAACAGCTGAAAAGACAAATATCCGCATCATTGAGTATCGTCCGGTGATTCTTGAGCGGCGGTTTGATCGGCCGCGTCATTGTCGATTGTTTTGTCTTTTGGAAAAATGCGCATGCTGACATTACCTTCAAAGATCACACGACCCTCATCACGGTAGGCGCGCATTCTATCAGCCCGAAGCGCGTCGCCGTCCGTAGAAGTTCCGCCGACGCCCGCATCGCTTTCAACGACCTCATCCTTGATCAAGACCGTCGCTGAGGGCGCTGTCAGCACATAAGTCGTATTCGCGATGTCGTGCTGCAATTTCACATCATTGCGTAGCTCGAGAATATTCTCTTCCGTTCGATAAACGCCTTTGGCGGCGGTGACCACTGTTTCAGCGTCTTGCGCGCCTTGCACCGCCCTTGGGTCTTCCAGCTCCACCATATCGCGCTTTTCCGGATCCTGGATCGCCGCTGACGCTGTGATCTCGAAGGGACGGCCATTATTGTCGACGCCGGCAAAACGCGGATTTGCCATTTGCAGGTCTTCTGTGGAAGCGGTGACCTGTTTGAAATCGTCCAGAAAAGCCTCATCAACGGAGTTGGAGCGCGTGTTAAAAACGAAAGCGGCGACCAGCGCCAGAGCGACGGCCGGAAGGGCAAGGCGCAAGCGGCGTACTAGGCGCGAGCGTGCGGCGGCTTGAGCGCCGGTGGTGCGGGTCTGGGACGGCAAGGAGTCCAAGATTCGCCGGCTATTTGCGCCTTCATTGGTCACATTATCAGCTCATTTCCCCTAGGCCGGCCAAAATATGTCTCGGCCCATGCGATCTGAATCCTCATTTTCCCCATATAGGCACCCTCTTGCCAAGGGAAAATATCGGGGTTCCGCCAATCAGGACGAACGAGGGGCTGGAGCCCGCAGAACATCACGAATGAGCGAATATATCCGTATCCGCCCAGCCTTCCAGGTCTAGGCGCGCGCGGACCGGTAGGAAGTCAAAACAGGCCTCAGCAAGCACTGCGCGCCCTTCGCGGGCTAGCATAGCTTCCAGCTTTTCTCGCAGGGCGTGCAGGTAAAGCACATCCGAGGCGGCGTAGTCGATTTGCGCCTCTGTGAGGGTTTCGGCGCCCCAGTCGGAGGATTGCTGCTGTTTCGAAATCTCAACGCCCAGCAGTTCCCTGGTGAGATCCTTGAGGCCATGCCGATCTGTATACGTGCGGGTCAGCTTTGATGCGATCTTGGTGCAGTAAACAGGCGTTGTTTCAACTTTCAGCCAATGCGCAAAAGCGGCGATGTCGAACCGGGCGAAATGGAAAATTTTGAGGATTTGTGGATCGGCGAGGAGTTGTTTCAGCCGCGAAGCATCGAAAGTCTTGCGATTGAGTTGAACAAGATGCGCGTCGCCGTCTCCGGCGGACAATTGCACAACGCAAAGGCGGTCTCGCAGCGGATTAAGCCCCATCGTTTCGCTATCGACAGCAACGATGGATCCAAGGTCGAGACCCTCTGGCAAATCGCCTTTGTGTAAATGATTGGTCATGCGCTGTCCTTCAATTCAACCTCGTCCCACACAGGCAATAGCATTATACGCTCGCTTGTGAAGGCGAGATTGACGACGTTCAGCCGGCTTTTCGCACAACGACCGATCCCGCTGAATAGCCCGCTCCAAAGCCGCAGATGACGCCGATGTCGCCTGGTTCGAAATCATTGCTGTGTTTGTGGAAGGCGATGATGGAGCCGGCGGAGGAGGTATTTGCATACTCGTCCAGAATGACCGGCGCTTCTTCCCGGGTCGCGTCCCGCCCGAGCACCTTGCGGACGATGAATTCGTTCATGGCAAGGTTGGCCTGGTGCAGCCAGAATCGCTTGACGTCTTCCGGCGGGATGATGAGGTCTACCAGATGACTGGCAATCAGCTCACTGACCATTGGCACGACTTCCTTGAAGACTTTGCGCCCCTCCTGAACAAAGAGCTTATCTGTGAACGGGTCGGTCTGTGGGTCGGCGGGCGCCTCCGTCTCGCGTTCGCAATGGTTCATAAAGCCAAAATTGTTGCGAATATTGTTGGAAAACCGCGTTTCCAGCCGTGTGCCAAGAATATCCCAGCTGTCATTGCGGGCGGGCTCGCTGCCGTTTTCGAGAATGACCGCTGTTGCGACATCGCCAAAGATGAAGTGGCAGTCGCGGTTCCTGAAATTAAGATGCGCTGTGCAGATTTCGGGATTGACCATCAAGATTCGGCGTGCGCCGGTGCGAATGAGACCAAGGCCTGTTTCAATGCCGAACGCCGCTGAGGCGCAGGCGACATTCATATCAAAGCCGTAGCCCTTAACGCCCAACGCGTCTTGAATCTCAACAGCCATTGCGGGATAGCCGCGCTGCATATTCGAGGCGGCGCAGATGACGCCGTCAATGTCATCTGCTTTCAAATCGGCCGCCCGCATGGCGTCACGGGCGGCGTGCACCGCCATTTCTGCCAGCAGGGACAATTTTTCGTCAGGACGCGGCTCAAATCGCGGCGCCATACGATGGACGTCAAGAATGCCGGCCTTGTCCATCACATAACGGGATTTTATGCCTGACGCTTTTTCAATGAACTCGGCGGAGGACTTTTGTAGCGGCTCGCGAAGCCCTGCTTCTATGTATGCGGCGTTTTTTGTATTGAAAAGGTCCACATACGCGTTGAAAGCGGTGACCAGCTCTTCATTTGAAATCGAATGCGGTGGCGTGAACAGGCCGGTCGAAACGACACGGACATTGGCTTCTGAAGTTTCACTCATATTGTTTACTTTCCGCTTTCGGCGCGTCCCATAATTTGCGCCTTTGCAGTGCGGGGCGCAAGCGGCTTGTTCCCTAACGCGCCAGTTTTTGGACCGCGCGCCAACGCTCGCATGACGTCTCGTGATCATTGATCATGCCGACGGCCTGCATAAAGGCGTAGACAATGACCGGCCCGCAGAACTTGAAGCCGCGTTGCTTCAAGGCTTTCGACATCGCTTCGCTTTCTTTAGATTTCGTGGGCGCCGTTTTGTAGTTTTTCCACTTGTTGATGATCGGCGCGCCATCGACAAAATCCCATAGAAAATCAGAAAATCCGCCGGGTTCGGTTTCCATGATGTCGAGATAGGAGCGGGCGTTGCCGATCGTCGCGTCAATTTTCGCCTTCGAGCGGATGATGCCTTCGTCCTTCAATAATCGCTCAATTTTTCGGGTCTTGTAGCGAGCGATTTTCTCGGGGTCGAAATCGTCGAACGCTTTCCTGAAATTGTTGCGCTTATAAAGGATCGTCCGCCAGGAAAGGCCGGCCTGGAACCCGTCAAGAATGAGCTTTTCAAACAGCGCGCGATCGTCGTATTCCGGCACACCCCATTCTTCATCGTGATAACGACGATAGACGGGATCATTTTTTGGCGCCCAAAGACAGGAAAGCGTCTTCGCCACGGCTCGCTAAAAGACGCCAAGGAGCTTCAGCAGCCAGAAAATCAAAATGAGAATCTGCACGCCGAAAAACGCAAAACGAATCATAACGAACGCATTGCTGGTCGAGATCAGGTGGGTTGCCGATTGCGCAATGCGGGCGCCGACAAGCGCATAGGCGAGGCCATTAGTTACAGCATCCTGCCCCGTTGCGATGGCATAGAGCATGACCGCGCCGGCGATCGGCAGGTTTTCATAACAGTTAGCGTGGGCGCGGGTCACGCGTTGTCCAAAGCCTTCTAAATCGGCGCCGGAGGGACTGAAAGAGTTGATTGCTCTACTGCTGTTGAGCACCCTGGCGCTGCGAATTGCTGCAACGCCGAATAATAGGAGTAGCGTCCAGGCGACGTAAGTGAGGAGCGCTATAGCGGTTGGGGACATTGTGTTTCTCCCATTTTGTGTGCGCGGAGTTTAGTCCTATTCAAGATATTCGGGAACTGACAATCGCAGTTCTCGGCCGTCGCAAATTACCGATTCCTTTGCTGCGGCTGCTTTTTCCCAGCGGTCAAGCCGGGTGCGTGCGAGGCTTTTTCCTGCTGTGCTTGAACTCACATTGCCGAGTGTCGACGCGCCGGCAGTAATGTCTGCGCCCGCCGGCAATGGCCCGCCTTCATGTTCTACGATCAACGTCCGCTTGCGGGCCTGGCCTTTTCGTTTCATGCGGCTCGTGACTTCCTGCCCGATAAAACATCCCTTCTTGTAGCTGACGCCATTTAGCGCATCGTAATTGACGTCCAAAAGGAAAATGTCATCCCCTTCGAAGTCGCTGCCGAATTCAGGAACGCCCAATGTAATGCGGCAGTCATGATACGCGGCAAGTGATGACGCCTGGCCGTCGGAAGTAGCGCCTTTGGGTGCGATCATCCGCCAGCCGAGCGCAGCAAGTCGCGGATCGGCAAACGCAATTCCATCCGCTGACGGCTCGGTGAGGCTCCATGAGACCTGTACGTCGTCAGCTTCTTCGATCTTTACTTTCGCTCGCAATTTGTAAAGCGAAAGGCGTTTAACGAGCGCCGGCGCCGCATCAACGTTACAATCAATCAGGTAATGGTCGCCTTGATTGATGACAAAAAAGTCGAACAGGATTTTACCTTGCGGCGTCAGCAGTGACGTGAATGTGGCGCCGCCTTCTTCTAACAAGTCGACGTCCTGGGTGATAAGCCCCTGCAGAAAGCCTTGGCGGTCGTCGCCGGAAAGGCGGAGGATAGCGCGGTCGTTAAGAGCAACAATGGATTCAGTCATGGGTCCGCATTTAAGGCGCTTGGGGTAATTTGCAATCCCGTTTGCGGAGGGGTTCGCCGCTGGGTAATAACGACGCATAAGCGCGAAGGACTTTCTTACGCCATCGCGTAGAGCTTGATCTGCAGCTATAGTGAATGCATGACCCAAGACCGTCTTCAACTCCGCCGGCCCGATGACTGGCATGTGCATTTGCGCGACGGGGAAATGCTCAAAGCTGTCGCCAACTACACGGCCCGCCAATTTGCGCGGGCGATCATCATGCCCAATCTGGCAGAGCCGGTGACGACGGTTGCGGCGGCGGAAGCCTACCGCGATCGCATTGTCGAGGCGGTAGCGTCTGACTTTAACTTTGCGCCGCTGATGACCTGCTATCTCACGGATACGCTCGAGGCGGCCGAAGTTGAACGCGGCTTTGCAGAGGGCGTCTTTACCGCCTGCAAGCTTTACCCGGCGAATGCAACGACGAACTCCGCTTTTGGCGTAACGGACGTTAAAAATATCTATCCGGTGCTGGGCGCCATGCAGCGCATCGGCATGCCTTTGCTGGTGCATGGCGAGGTGACGGACGCCGACATTGATGTCTTTGATCGCGAAGCCGTGTTTATCGAGCGCGTCCTTATTAATGTTGTGCGAGATTTTCCTGAGCTGAAAGTTGTGTTCGAGCATATCACAACTGCGGACGCCGCCGCGTTTGTTGAGGCAAGCGCCGCCAATGTTGCAGCGACGATTACGCCGCATCATTTGGAAATCAATCGCAACGCCATGTTTGAAGGGGGCATTCGTCCGCATCATTATTGTCTGCCGGTAGCGAAGCGCGAACAGCATCGTCTTGCCCTGCGCCGCGTTGCGACATCGGGCTCGCCGAAATTTTTCCTCGGTACGGATTCGGCGCCGCATGAAGCGGGCGCCAAAGAATCCGCTTGCGGCTGCGCCGGTATATTCAATGCGCCCTTTGCGCTCGAGAGCTACGCCAAAACTTTCGAAGAAGAAGGCGCCCTCGACAAGCTCGAAGCCTTTGCATCGGAACATGGTCCGCGCTTTTACGGTCTGCCGTTGAACGAGGGAGAGATCGTGCTGGAGCGAAACGACATTGTTGTGCCGGAACACATAAGCGCTGGCGGCGGGCGCGTTGTTCCCTTTCACGCCGGACAAACGCTTTCCTGGCGTTTCGCTGGATAACCTATAATTCGAGGACGCATGCATGGCCTATATCTTTTTGGCGGTCGCCATCCTGTTTGAAGTTGTTGGAACGTCTGCACTCAAATTTTCCGAAGGTTTCACCAAACCGCTTGCATCTACAATTGTTGTTATTGGTTATGGCGTTTCGTTTTATTTGCTGTCGCTCAGTCTTAAAACGCTCAGCGTCGGTTTTGCCTACGCCATGTGGTCGGCGGTGGGGATTGTTTTGATTTCGCTGATTGGCGTTTACCTGTTCAAGGAGGGCGTTGATCTTGCCGGCGCCTTAGGCATTACGCTGATTATATCCGGCGTCCTGGTGCTCAACTTATTTTCAAAGATGAGCGGGCATTAATTCGCTGCTGGGTAATCAATCCGTATACAAACGAATTATAACTCTCCAGGCGGGGTTTGCTCCCGGCCGCGCCAGACCGTGGGTAAGTCGCCGCTTTCGCCAAGCGACGAATAAAGCGGCGCCATCAGCCGTGCGACAATGGCGTCGCCTTGGGCTGCGCGCGCGGCGGCGTAATCGCGCGCATTACGGTCGCAATAACGGAATCGCTGCTGCGCCGCCCGGTAGCTGTCGTTGAAGGCGGAGACCATACGCTCGCGGGCGGGGCCTTGGGCGCCTTCCAGTTCGATGATTTTCTTCATGCGATCACGCCAGACATCGCCCTCGCGGCGCGGCGCGCAATTGCGGCGAATATGATGCATCTCGCCAAAGATTGCTGAGAGCGCCTCAAGGTCGTTCAGACGGTCGCGATAGTCCGGCGCGTCCTGTGCCATCGTGGGCGCGGCCAGAAACATTAGGGCAATCAACGTCAAACGGCTCATCACAAAATCCAGTCTACGCGTCCAATGCGCCCTCATTATGGCGATGAGCGACGTATATTTCGTAAGCGCGCGCCAGGGCATTGCGGGTTACATCCCAGGAAACGCGGGAAAGCGCTTCCTCCATTGTAACAAATTCAGCCGCCGCCGCATCATCGCCGGCGACCGGCGCGCCGCCCCGCCATTCTGCCACATAATCGATAATCACCGTATGGGGCAGCTTCTGGTCGCTGTCGGGGATGGCGTCAAACACGTCCAGCAAGCCGATGATCTTAATCTCGCCGCCGGTTTCCTCGCGCACCTCGCGGGCGACGCCATCGACAACGCGCTCGCCAACTTCAAGCCGGCCGCCGGGGACCGACCAATGGCCTTCAAAGGGCGCCTTGCCGCGCCTGACGAGCAACACCTCCTCGCCGCGGAACACGACGGCGCCGACGCCAACTTCTATTGAGCGCTCGCTTTCGGTCATCAGCGAGCTATACTCCGATCCAATGGTTCAGCGCTATTTTTTGACAGCGCCGGCGGCAAGTGTCGCCCGCGAATTTGACGTCAACATCGATGTCGCCTTCCCGTCGCGCTACAATATTGCGCCGATGAGCCCGATCGCGATCATCAGGCAAAATGAGCGCCGCGCCCGCATGTTTGCGCTTGCCGCCTGGGGTTTCATTCCCGGATGGGCGAGAGGCCGCGAGATACGGTCCATGGCCAACGCCCGCGCCGAAACCGCAGCCGAGATGACCAGCTTTGCCTCCGCTTTCAAGCGGCGGCGCTGTCTTGTTCCTGCAAACGGGTTTTTCAAGTGGCAAGGCGCCAGCGGCGCAAAGCAATCCTATTGCGTGCGCCCCGAAGGCGGCGCGCTGTTCGCCATGGCGGGGCTTTGGGAGACAGCCGTCGACGCCGATGGCGGCGAGGTGGACACGTCGCCATCCTCACCCGCGCGGCGGGGCCTGATATTGCCGAAATCGCCGAGCGCGAGCCGGTGGTTATTGAACGCGCTCAATATGCGGCCTGGCTTGAAATGGATGAGCGTGACACCGACCAGCTTGCGCCGATGATAACAGGCGGGCGCCGAGGCCGTTTTGAATGGTTCACCGTTTCGAGCGATGTTAATGCTCCGACAACGGATGGACCGTCTTTGATTGCGCCAATCGAAAGCGCTGAATAGCAAAATGTTGGACCACATGGTTTTGAGTAATTTTTGACCGCTCTTCAGGTTTTGCGCTGATTTTGTTGGACCAGATTCGACGTTTGCCATGCGCTCGCTTAAACCGTAGTGCTTTCGTTCAAACTTGCGCGGTTTTCTGCTGGCGAAGAGCGCGTGCAATTGCGGCGTTTCTCGAAAGCTTCGCGATATCTGTTTGGCCGTCATCCTGACGCAAGTCAGGATCCAGGGGCGGCAGATGTCGAGATTGCTTGCTATGGATTCCAGCGTAGGCTGGGATGACGGCTGTGGCTGACTTGTACGCATCATCTCGTTGGGTTTTTGAAAATTGTTATTTATGCGCGAAGGATAACCCCGGTGCGGGAGTGTAGGATAGATATCCTATAGCTGGAGTTTGGGTGTATACTTGAGCTCGGCGTCATCTACCGATGCGTTTCGTTCGGTTCGCTGCGTTTGCTCCGCAAACGGTCGAACCTCACCCCCGATACTGGGATTCAGGTCGATTTTCGTGTCCGCGCGCGAAGGCGCGCAATTTTAAGTTAGACCGCATTCGCGGTCGGGCGGGAAATATTCCCGTGATGCGTGTACGGAATTAACTATAACCAAACCGTCATTCCAGGCGCATTCTCCGACTCCCCACGGTCAAGCCGTGGGGAAGCGGGAGTGAGAATGTGGGCTCCGCACCAAAATCGCTCCTGGATTCCAGATCGCGCATTTATCTGTCCAAATCATAGATTTGGAGACAAATGGCGTCTGGAATGACGGAAACAGAAAGGAAGCGCAAACCCCGCCCAATAAACCTAACGCTCAGCCAGCGCCTTTTTGTGGTTGTGCGCCTCATGAACATAATGGGCTGATCCCATGAGCGCCATTTTGTCTTCGCCGTCGCGCAAGTCGCGGAACTTTCGCGCAGGCGTTCCCGCCCATAATTCGCCGGACGGTACGATTTTCTTGGGCGCCAAAAACGCGCCGGCCGCGAGCATGCCCCCGGTCTTAACGACCGAACCGTCAAGCATGGTCGAACTCATGCCGACAAAACCGCCATCTTCAACGGTCGCGCCATGCAACATGCATTTATGACCGATGAGTGCGTTCTCGCCGATCAGCGTCGGTACGCCAGCAAGTTCCGGTTCGTCAACATGGATGATGGTGCCGTCCTGAATATTCGAACCGGCGCCGATGACAATTTTGTTTGAGTCGCCGCGCAAGACGCAGCCATACCAGACGGACGCGTTTTCATGCACTTCAACATCGCCGCAGACGACAGCGCCCGGTGCAATGAATGCGGTTTCGTGAATGACGGGTTTTTTGTCGCCAATGGCGAAGATGAGCGGTTCCATGGGAATGGCAAACTAGCGTGTTTTTGATTACGGTCAATCGCCCGGCGCAGCCGCGGAGCCAGCAAGGATGCCGCCGTCAATAGTAAGCTCCGCACCCGTCATATATCGCGCTTCATCCGACGCCAGCATGACAGCGACCTCAGCAACTTCGTGCGCGGCGCCAAAGCGTTTCACCGGCGTGTCTTTCACAAAAGCTTCAATGTTCTTTTCGCGGTCTGCGCCGGCGCCGAGCATCGGCTCCCACATGGACGTCATGATGGCGGCGGGGTGGATCGAGTTGCAGCGGATATCGAGACCTTCTTGCGCGCAATAAAGCGCGACGGATTTCGTGTGGTTTCTGACCGCTGCTTTTGATGATGCATAAGCCGCCGCCGCAGGCACGCCGACCATGCCCGACCGGGATGATATGTTGATGATCGATCCCTTGCCAGCGGGGCGCATGGCCCGAATGGCGTATTTGCAACCAAGGAAAACGCCGTCAAGATTTGTTTCATGAACGGCGCGCCAGGCGGTAAGGGAAGCGTTTTCGGGATCGTGCGGTTCCGCGCCGTCTTCGAAGCCCGTAATGCCTGCATTGTTGACGACAACATCAAGGGCGCCGGTTTTGTCGATGGCTTTGCGCCAGTCATTTTCGTTGCGCACGTCAAGGTGAAAAGCTTCGCAGCCAAGACTTTGCGCTGCATGTTCCAGCGCATCGCCATTGTTATCGCTCATCCAGACGGTTGCGCCTTCGCGCTTAAAAGCTTCGCTGATGGCGTAGCCGATGCCGCGGGCGGCGCCGGTAACGAGGCATTTTTTGTTGGCGAGTCTTGTCATCCTTGCCTCTTTTTGTCTTATCCCTTCACCGCATCAGGCTGATTGTCAGGGTGCGCCTTTTTGAACGCCGGGTGTTCAAGGCAGCGGGTGTTGATTTCGTTGAGTTTGGAGAAGTCCGAGACGTCGATGCCAAAGCGCGCAGCAGCGTAAAATTGCGGGACAAGGCAACAGTCAGCGATTGAAGGTGCATCGCCGACGCAAAATTTGCCGCCATATTTTTCGACTTGCTTTTCAACCGCAGCCATGGCTGAGCCGGGCCAGCGGTTAAGCCATGCGGTCATATTGTCGGCGTCAAACCCGCCTTCATTTTTGAGATATTGTTGAATGCGCAAATTCATCAAAGGCTGCGCCTCTGAGGCGAGGGTAAGCGCCATGGCGCGCGCTGCTGCGCGGGCGGCGGCGTCCGCGGGCAACAGAGATGGCTGCGGAAACTGTTCTTCAAGGTATTCGATGATCGCCAAAGACTGCGTCAGCACTGCGCCGTCATCGGTTTCAAGGGCCGGGACCAGGCCAAGCGGATTGCGCGCCAAATGCGCTTCGCTTTTTTGCTCGCCTTCAAGGAGGTTCACCGGCGCGTGGTCGTAGTCGAGCTCTTTGAGGGCGAGCGCAATGCGCACTCGATATGTTGCGCTGGAACGCCAATAACCAAAGAGTTTCATGGGCTTATCCTTTTGCGGGTTGGCTGGCCGCAGATGGCCGCAGAGGTGGGTTGCGGGGCATTAGTAACATATGTTACTAAATTGTGCGCTCGGCGATTGCCGTCAAGCACACGGCGTAGCCCGCCCGTCCCGTTCAATGCAACACGAAACTGGAGCTGACCCATGGCCGATCTTTTCGAGAACCCAATCGGAACCGATGGTTTTGAGTTTGTCGAATATACGTCGAAAGAACCGGAAAAGCTGATTGCGCTGTTTGAACAGCTCGGATTTAGCGCCGTCGGCAAGCATCGCTCCAAAGACGTCATTCATTACAAGCAGGGCGACATCAACTTTCTCCTGAACCGGGAACAATCCGGCCAGCCTGAGATTTTCCGTAATCAACACGGCGCTGGCGCCAACGCCATGGCGTTTCGCGTGAAGGATGCGCAGCACGCATTTAACGAAGCCGTCAAACGCGGCGCCAAGCCGATCGAACCCAAGGCGGGTCCGATGGAGCTCAATATCCCCGGCATTGAAGGCATCGGCGGCTTGAATGTTTATCTGGTTGACCGCTATGGCGCGCAATCGATTTACGACATCGACTTTGAGCCGATCGAAGGCGTCGATATGTCAAAGAACGATGCAGGGCTCACCTATATCGATCACCTGACCCATAACCTGCACCGCGGCAATATGGATAAGTGGGCGACATACTACGAAGACATCTTCAATTTTCGCGAAATCCGGTACTTTGACATCGAAGGCAAGCTGACCGGCCTTGTCTCAAAAGCGATGACCAGCCCTTGCGGGAAAATCCGCATTCCGCTGAACGAAAGCCAGGACGAAAAATCCCAGATTGAAGAGTTCCTGGAGCGCTACAATGGCGAGGGCATTCAGCACATTGCGCTGGGCACGGACGATATTTACGGAACTGTCGAAGACCTCACCGGCCGCGGCGTCCCGTTTCAGTCAACGCCGGACACCTATTACGAAAAAGTCGATGAGCGCGTGCCCGGCCACGGCGAAGACTTAAGCCGCGCGCAAAAGAACTTTATCCTCATTGATGGCGCGCCGACGGAAGGGCAGGGCCTCCTCCTGCAAATTTTTACGCAGGACGCCATTGGCCCGATCTTTTTCGAGATCATCCAGCGCAAAGGCAATGAAGGCTTCGGCGAAGGCAACTTCCAGGCGCTGTTTGAATCGAT
>JANQOV010000154.1 GCA_028285645.1 Hyphococcus sp. | reverse complement strand
CCGCCGACAACGTCGCCGACACTGAAGCCGGCAAGAGCGACGAAGTCGACTTGGAAAAAGTGTTTGCTAATCTCGGCGGCGGGGAAAACAAGGCGGATTAGGTTTCGCGCTCGGTAAATAAAACCGGCTTACCCCTCCGCTTCCGCAACGTCGGGTGTCTGATATTTCGCGAGCTGGCCGCCATCCACGTAAAGCGATTGGCCGGTAATATAAGACGCCGCCGCAGAAGCCATGAAGAACGCAACTTCGGCGATTTCTTCGGGGTCTCCGATGCGGTTGAGCGGCGTTGCTTCGCGCACCTGCTTGCGCGCCTCGTCGGTTGAAAAGTCACCCTTCACCGCCCCGGCGCACACCACATTCGCCCGCACCCCGTAAGGCGCCAGCGCCATGGCGGCGGCTTTGGTCAGTTGCGTCAGCCCGCCCTGCGACGCAGCGAAGGCGGCGTGATCGCCGGACGCAGAAACCGCCTCGACAGAGCCGAAATTCACGATCGCGCCAGGCGAACCGTCAAAATCCGGATCTTCCGCCTGCTTTACGAACTGCTTGGCGACCGCCTGATTGATCAGGAAGGCGCCGCGCAGGTTAAGTCCGATGACGCGCTCAAAGTCATCTTCATCTGTGTCGAGAAACGACGCTGTAAAATGCTCCATCGCCATATTGGCGAGCACGTCAATGCGTCCATAAGCGTCGAGCGCTTCGGCGATAATGTTGTGCACATCAAGGCGTTTTGAAACATCTGCATGAACGAAGGCAGTTTCCGCGCCGCCATCGCTCAGCTCATCGGCGATTGCCTTGACCGCATCTTCATCGTGATCAGCCAGCACGAGACGGTCGCCTGCGACGGCGAAGCGTCGCGCGCAAGCGGCGCCGACGCCCTTGCCCGCTCCGGTAATTATCACAGAACGGCGCGTCATCGGGTTAGCTTTCGGTTTTTCATATTATCCGCATACAAATAGCAAGCGAAGCAAGGCCGGCTTGATATTGTAAGCGACCCTCTCCTGCCGATTACGACAGGCGTATGCGCCGCTTACGGACAAAGGCGCGCGCCAAATGAATCGCATCACGGCGCTGCGCGAATGATTGTTTCGTTAGTTTGCTATCGCCTTTTGGCGAAGTTCTTCCATTTGATCCTTAATACGCAATTTTTGACGCTTAAGCTCAACGAGACGAAGCTCGTCATGGCCTGGATGCTTGACCTCAGCGGCGATCGTCGCCTCCAGCTCTTGATGACGCTGGGCAAGCGTTTCCATGTGAGCTTTTATCGCCATAAGGGACCTCCATATTGTGATGTGAACCCCTATTTAAGCACGGGATTCGGGTGTTTGTCACGTGGTGTGCTGTTAACCGGAGGTCAACCATAAGGCTTTGCTCGTGGCTGACAGTTCGGTTATGAGAAGGGCCGCAAGAGGTTGAGTTTTTTATGGAAAAGCCTGTTCGAATAATTGTGGGGATAACCGGCGCATCGGGCGCGGTGTATGGCCGGCGGGCGCTTGAAGCGCTGAAGGCCGCAGGCGTGGAAACCCACCTCGTCATCACCAAAGCGGCGGAAATGACGGCGCGCTACGAACTCGACATGAAAGCCGCCGATATCGCTGCGCTGGCGGACCATAAATATGCGATCGGCGATATCGCCGCGCCGATTTCATCAGGTTCTTTTCAAACAGGCGGTATGCTCATTGCTCCGTGTTCGGTCAAAACCATGTCGGAGATTGCAACCGGCGTTACGTCGAGCCTCATCAGCCGCGCCGCCGATGTCAGCCTCAAGGAACGCCGCCGGCTTGTCCTGATGGTCCGCGAAACGCCGCTGCATCTTGGCCATTTGCGCACGCTGACGCAGCTCGCTGAAATGGGCGCTGTTATTGCGCCGCCCTTGCCCGCTTTTTACGCCGAACCGCAAAGTCTTGACGATTTGGTCGACCAATCGGTCGGCCGCGCGCTTGATCTTTTAGGCGTTGCATCGCCGCTTGCAAAACGCTGGGGCGAAGACCTCGAAAAAGGCCGGCGTTCGACGTGACGCCGCAAGCCAAAACGAATCCAAACGACAATGCTTTTTGGGATTGGTCCCTTGCGCATTATGGGCGCGAAGGCGTTGAGCCCCTGCTCCTCAAGCTGCAGGACGAATTCAGATTTAACGTAAACCTCTTGCTGTGGGCTTGCTGGACAGCGCTTGAATACGGAGAAATTCCCGAGGCCGTGTGGCGTAACGCCAACGAGCTTACCGCCACCTGGTCTCAAACTGTCACGGAGCCTTTGCGTGAGGCGCGGCGGTTTTTAAAGAACCCGCCGGCGCAGCTGCAAGGGGCGCAAGCCAGCGCCTTGCGCGAAAATATCAAAACAGCGGAACTTGACGCCGAACATGTAGAGCAAGTCGCCTTGCAGCAGCTCGCGGAAGGCATGCTGTCGCCAGCCGAAAATGCTAGCGACGCCGCCGCGCGGGCGCGGCGCAACCTTGCGCTTTACGCACAGCTTGCCGGCGCCGCCAGAACCAAGGGGTTTTCCACCCATTTGCTCGAATCACTCATCGACCTTATTTTCGTGGGCAAAGCAGACCGTGCGGCTGGCGCACAGCAATCGGACGACGCTTCATGAAAGACGAAAATCCGCCCGATGACGAGCCGACGATCGACGCGTCGCTGACGCTGCCGACAGATGCGGTCGCTGAAAAGAACCGCTTTGCCGCGCGCGACGAAGACTTTCGCGGCGCCAATGACGAGGCGATCGCCATCCGCCTATCGCTGCTGGAGGAAGAACATCGCGATCTAGACGCCGCGATCCGCGCCCTTGAAAACAACACGCCTTATGAGCGGCTCACCATCGCGCGCCTTAAAAAGAAGAAGCTGCATTTGAAAGACCGCATTCAGGCGCTCAAAGACCAGATGCTGCCGGACATTATTGCTTGAAGCGCGTCAAGTAAAAGCCGCGACCATAATCACGCCGACCACCATCAAAAATGCAAAAAGTGCAAACATTAGCCAGTGTTTCGGGGTCATCGCGTTTCGGGCTCCAGGCTGTATAATCAGCGTCGCATTCAAGGTTTAGCGCAATTTGCTAGGCGCGGACACTAAAAAAATCATCACAAATAACTCAATTCGGCCGTTGCGGTCCCGTTAACAACACGAACAGAAACGCCAGCGCCGCAGGAAGTCCTTGGGTAAATAAGATCGTTGGTTTCGCAGTAACGGCGCCGAACACACCAGCGATCATGACGCAAATCAAAAAGAACAAGATGACTTCACGTTTGCCGGCGATCAGCCCCCAGAACAATCCCGCCGCAAGGAAACCATTATAAAGTCCTTGATTTGCGGCGAGCGTTTTGGTGATCGCTGATTCTTCTGCGGTCATCGAAAAGATTTTGCGGCCGATCTCATGATCCCAGTAGAACATCTCAAGGACGAGAATGCCCACATGTTCCGCCGCGACAAGGAAAACCAGAAGGGATGCGAGGAGTTTCATGACAGCGAGTTTGCCGCAAAAGAACCTTTTTGGATAGTAGGTTGAACGCAATCAATACCGTCATTCCAGATCTAACACGCGTTCGCCAAAACTTTGGAGTTTTGGACGCATGTAACGTCTGGAATGACGATAAAATACTGCCGCCCTAAAACTGTCCGTAATCCACCGGCGCGTTGCGGTCGATAAATTTCTCCACCGGCGGCATCGGATATTTAAGGCCTGTGGCGCAGTTGAATAACACCACCCGATCGGTCTTGGCGACGCGGCCGTCCTTCAAAGATTGTTCGTAGGCTGCGTATGTAGCGGCGCCCTCCGGACAAAGCAGAAAACCTTCGTCCCGCGCAATGCGGTCTCGGGCGGCAAAGATCTCGTCTTCTTCAATCGCAATCGCAAACCCGCCCGATTGCCGGACCGCGCGCAGGATCAAAAAATCTCCCACCGCGACCGGCACGCGGATGCCCGCCGCCGCCGTCCATGCGTCCTCCCACAAGGGCGCATGCTCCTCGCCCACCTCAAAGGCTTTGACAATGGGCGCACAGCCCGCCGCCTGCACCGCAATCATTTTCGGACGTTCCGAACCGATCCAGCCGATGGCTTCCAGCTCATCAAACGCTTTCCACATGCCGATGAGACCGGTGCCGCCGCCCGTCGGATAAAAAATCGCATCGGGCAGCGTCCAACCAAGCTGTTCGGCAAGTTCAAGCCCCATGGTTTTTTTGCCTTCGATGCGATAGGGCTCCTTCAGGGTGGAAACATCAAACCAGCCGGCTTTTTCCTTGCCCTCCCCGACGATCTTACCGCAATCGTTGATTAGCCCGTTGACGCGATAAACGTCAGCACCCTGAAGGGCGATCTCTTCCACATTCACCGCCGGCGTGTCATCAGGACAAAAGATCGTTGTCTTGATCCCCGCCGCGGATGCATAGGCGGCCATCGCCGCGCCGGCGTTGCCGTTGGTGGGGATGGCAAGATGGGAAAGCCCGAACTCTTTCGCCATGGAAACCGCAAGAGCAAGCCCGCGCGCCTTGAAGGAGCCGGTGGGTAAGCGCCCTTCATCCTTGACGATGACTTCGCCAGCAATGCCAAGCTTTGCTTCTGCGCCGCGAAGACGATGCAGCGGGGTGACGACTTCGCCCAGCGAGATGCGGTTTTGTGGATCCTTCACGGGAAGAAATTCATGATAGCGCCAAAATCCGTCCGTACGCTGTGCAAGTGCTTCTTTTGAAATGTTGCTCCCGAGCGCTTCAAGATCGTAGCGGACGAGGAGCGGCCTGCCGGCTGCGGACAACCCATGCGGCCGCCCAGCCTCATAGTGTTCGCCGGTGTAAGAACACTCTAAATGCGTGACGAAGCTCAATTTTGCCGCGTGCTTTCGGCACGGCCCTGAACCTTATTCTTGGCCTTGGTAAAATCCGGATTGAGATCGAGCGCTTTTTGGTACGCCTCCAGCGCTTTTTCAGGCTGCTTCTTTTGATCGTAAGCAAGCCCGATATTATACCAGGCCATCCACGCCTTGTTCAGCCCCGCGTCGAGCGCGCGCTCATAATCCTCCAGCGCGTCATCAAAACGGCCGGCAAGAAACCAGGAATTGCCGCGATTGATAAACGCCTCCGGCTGGTCGCCGTCGATGTCCAGCGCCGCGTTGAAGTCCTCAATGGCTGCGTTCAAGTCGCCATTGCGGTTGTGAATGATGCCGCGATTAACATGCGTCTTCATTCGGTCACGACGCGTCGTGAGCGCATCCTTAAGCGCGTTATCGCACGGCTCGGTGCTGCTCTCGTATGCGCTTCGCGCATGGTTGTAGCAGGCAGCCGCATCGGTCGCGCCGATCGTCACGGCCATTTGGGCCGACGCGGACCCTGCAACAAACGCCGCGGCGGTGATGGTTAGATATGCAAGGGCTGAATGTTTCATGCCGCCAGCATAGCACGGAAAGGCGTCCGCTCCTCAAGCAACTGCAGATCAAATTTGCACAGCTGCGCTTTGCGGTTCATGTAAGAGGAAATCCATCCGCCGCCCAAGGAGACGCCCCATGACCGCCCCTAACCACGCTGGAAAAACTTATGATATCGCAGTTTTCGGGGCCACCGGCTTTACGGGCCGACTGGTGGCGGAATATCTCGCTGAACGCTATCCGCCGGGTTCCGACATTGCCTGGGCGATGGTCGGCCGCAATCAGGAAAAGCTGGAAAAAGTGCGCGATGAGATCGGCGCTGTTGCGGCAACGCCATTGATTGTTGCGGATGCGAACGATCCCGCCTCGCTCAAAGCGGTCTGCGAACAGGCCAAAGTCGTGTTGACGACAGTCGGCCCCTATCAGCTTTACGGCAATGAACTTGTCGCCGCCTGCGCCGAAACGGGGACAGACTATGTAGACCTTTGCGGCGAGCCCGCCTGGATGCGTCAGATGATCGACGCGCATCAGGAGACAGCGGAAAATTCCGGCGCGCGCATTGTCCTTTCCTGCGGCTTCGACTCAATCCCCTTCGACCTGGGGGTGTTTTTCTTGCAGGAAAAAGCCAAGGAAAAATTCGGCAAGCCGTGCCGTGAAGTCAAAGGCCGCGTCCGCAAAATGGAAGGAACCTTTTCCGGCGGCACGGCGGCGAGCCTTAAAGCCACCATGGCGGCGGCCTTTAAAGACCCGTCCATTCTTGGGCTCCTTAAAAATCCTTTTTCGCTGGCGCCGGACTTTAAGGGGCCAAAACAACCGAGCGGGTCCGTGCCGCATTACGACAGGGACCTTGGTGTCTGGCTTGCGCCTTTCATCATGGCGCCCATCAACACCAAAAACGTTCACCGCTCGAACTTTTTGATGGATCATGCTTATGGCGAAGATTTTCTTTATTCGGAAATGCTGGTGACCGGTCTCGGCGACGCCGGCGAAAAACTTGCGAAAGCGCTGACCACTGAAAATCCGCTCCTCGGCAACGGGCCCAAGCCCGGCGAAGGTCCGTCCAAGGAAGAACGCGACGCAGGCCATTATGATGTG
>JANQOV010000153.1 GCA_028285645.1 Hyphococcus sp. | reverse complement strand
TCGTTAAAGCACCACAGGTCCTCTAAAGACCCGCCGCCGCGCGCCACGATCAAAACATCCGGGCACGGAACGTCACCGCTTTGCGGCAGCGCATTAAACCCGCGAATGGCGGCGGCAATCTTGTCTTCGGCGCCGCGCCCCTGAACCAGTGTCGGCCAGACAATAACATGGCGCGGAAATCGTTCGCGCAAGCGGTGCAGAATGTCGCGAATGACAGCGCCCGACGGCGAGGTTACAACGCCAATAACGTGCGGCAAAAACGGCAACGTTTTTTTTCGCTCCGCGGCAAACAATCCTTCGCCGGCTAGTTTTTTCTTACGCTCTTCGTAAAGCGCCATCAGAGCGCCGACCCCGGCGGGCTCTAAACTGTCGATGATGAGCTGATAACGCGACTGTCCCGGAAAAGTGCTCATGCGCCCCGTTGCGACAACTTCCATGCCCTGCTCGGGTTTGATTTTGAGCCGCGCCGCCATGCCCTTCCACATAACGCCGGAGATGACCACTTTTTCATCTTTTAAGTCGAGATAAACATGGCCTGAAGCCGCCCGGGTGACGCGGCCGAGCTCGCCTCTGACCCGCACAAGTCCGAAATTGTCTTCAATTGCGCGTTTTACGGCGCCAGAGAGTTCCGAAACCGAATATTCGTGTATATTGTCAGGCGTCGTTTGGGGCATGGCCGCCAATAAACACATTTTGGCGCGCCGTTTAAGCGCAAAGCCGTTCGACCGGCGTATTCGCGTTTTTTTAGAGCTCCGCCTGGCCGCGTACGCCTTGGCCTCGAACTGGTTTTTGCGCGATGCATTCGCGCGCTTCGCAATTTTAATAAGAACGGGGAGAGATCTGATGAAAACCAAACTCATTTTAAGCGCCGCTGTGTCCGCCGTTGTTATTGGCGGGCTCGGCGTTGGCTTCACGACAAATGATGTTAATCAGCAAAGCGCCGAAGCGCCGTTCCTGCATCCCCTTGCTATCGCGCGCTCCTTATGCGGCGACAATGCCGACGAGCTTTCCAAACGCCGCGCATTTTTCGTGCGTGCAGCAACTGCCTATGCGGAAAAAATGGAGCCGCCAGAGGCATCCGATCTTGCCTTGCGCGCTGATCTCGGCGCCATCTCTTACAAGATTTCGACAACGAGCCCGGAGGCGCAAGCCTGGTTCAACCAAGGCCTTGCCTTTACCCAGAACTTCAATCACGGCGAAGCGGTGAAAGCGTTCCGCCGGGCGCAGGAAATCGATCCCGATTGCGCCATGTGTTATTGGGGCGAAGCCTTTGCCTTGGGGCCCAACATCAATGCGCCGATGATGGATGACGCAGTGGCGCCGGCATTCGCGGCTGTCATCAAAGCGCTTAACTTGCGCGACAAAGCAAGTGCAAAAGAAGGCGCGTTGATATCAGCACTTGGTTATCGCTATTCCGAAGCGCCTGTGCGGGACCGATCCAAACTCGACAACGCCTTCGCCGACGCCATGGACGACGTCGCGAAAAAATACCCGGATGATAACCTAGTTGCGTCGATAGCGGCGGAAGCCAATATGGACACGCAACCCTGGGACTATTGGGACGACGGCGGGCGAACGCCCAAAGGCCGCACCGCCCGCACGATCTCTCTCCTTGAAGGCGTGCTGGCGCGCTATCCCGACTATCCCGCAGCGATCCATCTTTATATCCACATCACCGAGGCCTCGCGCGATCCCTATCGCGCCGCCCCCCATGCGGACCGGCTCGCCGGCCTTGCGCCAGGTCTTGGACACCTCCTCCACATGCCTTCGCACACCTATTACCGAATCGGCCGGTTTAAGGAGTCGCTTGAGCACAATATCAAAGCGGTCGATGTCGATCAGGCCTATCTTGACACGGCGGACGCATCAATTTTGTACGAATACGGATATTTCACCCACAATATTCACTTTGCGATGACGTCGGCGCAGATGGCGGGCGACGGCGAAACGGCGCTTTTTATGGCCAAGCGCCTCGATGAAAAACTACCCACCGATATGGCGGCCGCGGCGCCCTGGGTGCAGCCTATCAAGGCCGCGCCCTATTACGCCATGGTGCAGTTCGCCGAACCTGAGGCCATTCTCGACACCGCTGATCCCGGCGATGAAATGCCGTTCTTGCAAGGCGCCTGGCATTATGCGCGCGGCGAAGCCTTTGCAAAACAGGGCAATGTGGCTGGCGCCATGGGAGAAGTTGAAGCCATCAGCGCGCTGATTGCCGAAGCCGACATGTCGAACCTCACCGAAGGCGGCGTGCCGGCCCTCGACATATTAAACATAGCGCGCCTTACGGTCATTGCACGCGCCTCCGCCTCGCGAGGCGACCTCGATAGCGCCATTGAAGCCATGCAAGAAGCTACAGCTTTGCAGGAAGGTCTTGCTTATACGGAGCCGCCCTACTGGTATTACCCCGCCAAGCAGACGCTTGCCTCTTACGTTTTGCAAAAAGGTGAAACCGAGCGCGCCGAGCAGCTCTTTCTCGAAAGCCTTACCGCATCGCCCAACAATGCTTGGGTTCTGTACGGACTATCGGAGAGCTATAGGGCGCAAGGCGACAAGAGCGGCGCGAAATACGCAAAAGCCCTGTTCAAAGACGCCTGGCTTGGCGACAAAAAAGCGAAGCTGGAACTCGGTCAGTTATAAGGTAACAGTCTTAACGCGTAGGAGACTTGCAAACCCGTTGCTGCATTGCGATGCGGCGACGGGTTTAGTCGTCTCGCCTGTGGAAAACTTTTCCGCCAGCAGCGCCGCGGTCAACTTGTTGCGCTTTCGATTGACTTCACCGCGCACGCTCGCCATGGTTTGCGCATCTGATTCTCGGGGCGCGTTTTCCTAGCCTCAATTTGTCTGTTCATTTGTAATTTGCGTCAGTTGCGTTTCCACCGTTTTCACCGGGAGCCGACCGCATGTTCAATAAAGCCATTTTTACCGCAACTGTCCTCGCTGTTGGATGCCTGACCGTTAATGGCTGCGCGCATCAAAAACAAAGTCAATTCGCAAGCGCACACGGCCCCACAAAAAAAGTCGATCATTATCAGCTTAGCGCAAACGCTTATCGCGACCGCAATCAGACGATATCCCGCAGAAACGTATCTACCGAGTACGGACCGACGGTTTTGTGCGATGAAAAAGGCGCGCGCTCCGTTTCTATTCCGGAGCGCGAGAAGCGCGCCTATCACGACACTGAGATCTCTTATGTCACTGACCGGCGGATAGGATATTCAGCGCCGCCATCGATCAATGATGTTGATGGGGCGGTCTTGAAAGTGTCGCTGGAAGGCTACTGAGCCGAGCACCCTTACCGATTCTCTTCCGCCTCTTCCAGTTCCTTTTTCAAACGATCTATGTCCGCTTGCGTAAGGTCAGGATCCTCACGAAAAGTCCAGGATGGTTCTGCGCCTGAGCCTGAGGTTATGCCTTCGTCGGCGCCGATCGCATCTACCGGATCTGTGAGCCCCTGAACACCGCGGGTCGGATCATAGAGTTCGCGAATGCGCTCTTGATCTTCGAGCCGCGCAGCGGCGGCGGGGCCGAGCACTTTATCGAGATCCGGCCCTGACCTGCCGGCTTCACGGGAACGGCGCAGTAATTCTGCAGCGCGCCCCCAATCCTCGCCGCTGTCGCCAGGCCGCCAGCCCGACCGAATTTCAGGCCGCCCGGCGCATTCCGCGATCTTCTCCGCGTCTTCGAATTCCTCCGGGCAAAAAATCGCCACAACGCCGGACGAACCCGATTCTGCAACAAACTCTCCCTCGGGCAACTCCACCGCCGGCAGCGTAAACCTCCGATCACGGAAGGTTGGCTCCACGTCGAACATATCGTCGCCTGTCAGTTCGGCTGGGGCCTCTTCCTCTTCTTCTTCGGCTTCGGGAACTTCTATTTCGGCAATCTCTTCCGCAACCTCGTCGCCCGCAGGGTCCTCCCCTTGCGCATCTTCTTCGCCGATGAGTTCGTCAAGCCCCGTCTCCTGGCGTTCATCCGCCTCAACAGTGATGAGCGGTTCCGGCGCATCCTCTTCAGGCGATTGCTCCGGTTCGGTTTCGTCTGATGGACGCGTTGCTTCGTCTTCCGCCGAGACAATTGGGTCCATCGTGAGCGGCGCAAAGGCTTCCGCCGGCAACGCAAATTCCGGTTCGAGATCGAGAACGATTTCAGGCTCAGGGTCCGGCTCGGGTTCTGGTTCCGGTTCAGGGGGCAGCGGTTCTGGCTCAGGTTCCGGTTCTGGTTCGGGCTCCGGCGGCGTAGGCTCCGGCTCAGGCTCAGGTTCCGGCTCAGGGGGCGCAGGCTCTGGGATGGGGTCCGGCGCCGGTTCGGGTTCCGGCTCGGGCTCTTCGATGATTTCCGGTTCGGGCTCAGGCTCGGGTTCTGGTTCCGGCTCGGGCTCAGGTTCCGGAACGATCTCTGGATCGCGCAACGGCGCCGTAACCGGCTGCTGCAATTCGACCAGCGTGATGTTGATCGTGTCGCTTGGCGCATTGGGGATGAAAATCCGCACCCGGGCGACCGCTGAAAAGATTGTCAGCACAATCAAGTTCAGGGTCAGCGCCACACAGACCGATGCTGCAAAGCGCTGGCGGTCGTCTCTCGCCAGCGCATCGATTTCCCGCAACGCAGCGGCGCTTGCGCGGTTGGCCGTACAGCGCGCCCAATGGGGGACATAGCGCCGAACGGCTTTGCGCCAATTTGGCGGCAATCGTTTCCGGCGCTGCGCCCTTAGCCCGTTAGTCTTGGGCCCGCTGGTCTCAGAATCGCTGGTCTTCTCGGCGCGAGCCTCCGACACGGCGTCGTGCGCTGATTTTGGCTCCTTGTCGTCGCTCATGCGGCGCGCCATTGATTGCAGGCGTCGCGGCGCTTAAACGCGAAGGGTGAGCGAAGGAGAGATGCCAAAGTGAAAGTCCTGTTGATCGGCGGCGGCGGGCGGGAGCATGCGCTGGGCTGGAAAATTGCGCAAAGCCCGCATCTTTCCAAGCTTTATCTTATTCCCGGCAATCCCGGCCTCAATCAACACGGTGAAATCCTGGATGTGAGCGCAAACGACATTCCCGGTATGACCGCAGCGGCGCAGACGCATGGCGTCGATCTGGTGGTGGTGGGGCCGGAAGCGCCGCTTAGCGAAGGGCTTGGCGACGCATTGCGGGCGGCGGGTATTGCCTGTTTCGGACCCGATAAGAAGCCGGCGCGGCTCGAAACTTCCAAAAAGTTCATGAAAGAGATTTGCGCCGCCGCCGGCGCGCCGACCGCAAGCTATGGAAGCTTTGAGGACAAAACAGCGGCAAAAGCATTCCTCAAAAGTTTTGATCCGCCATTTGTGATCAAGGCGGACGGACTTGCCGCCGGCAAGGGTGTTGTCATCGCAGAGACCCTGCACGACGCTGAAGCCGCCATTGACGATATGCTCGCCGGGCAGTTTGGAGACGCCAGCGCGTCCATCGTCATCGAAGAGTTCATGGCCGGCGAAGAAGCGAGCTTTTTCGTCCTGACCGACGGCGACGCCATTCTTCCGCTGATCGCTGCGCAGGACCACAAGCGCGCTTATGACGGCGACAAAGGTCCGAATACAGGCGGCATGGGCGCGTACTCTCCGGCGCCCGTGTTTACGGAAAAAGTCCGTGAACGCACAATGGAAACGATCATCCGCCCGGTGATTGAGGAAATGAAGGCGCGCGGCGAACCTTATCAGGGCGTTCTTTATGCGGGCCTTATGGTCGAAAACGAAACGCCGCGCCTTGTTGAGTTCAATGCTCGCTTTGGTGATCCAGAATGTCAGGTGCTTATGCGCCTGCTAAACAGCGATCTCTTGCCTGCGCTACATGCTGCAGCGACGGGAACCCTATCGGAGGTTTCTCTCGGCTGGTCCGACGAGGCCTGCGCGCTGATTGTGATGGCGGCAGAAGGCTATCCCGGCGCTTACGAAATGGGCTCCATCATCAGGGGTGTCGACAGCGCCAATGCGCAACCGGGCGTCGTCGTCTTTCATGCGGGTACTGACGAGCGCGATGGTGCTCTCGTCTCCAATGGTGGTCGAGTTCTGAATATCACAGCTACCGGACCCGATATCAAAAGCGCTGTAGCACAGGCCTATGAAGGCGTTGCCGCCATCGACTGGCGCCAGGGTTTTTACCGGCGCGACATCGGCTGGCGCGCGATTGGCAGCACGAAATGAAGCCGCTGAAACAATGGCGCCAAAACGCTGAATATTTCGCCGTTGGCGATCACCGCATCGCTTTCTGGGCCACGCGCAAGCCCGACGACGCCAAACCCTGGCTGCTATTGATTCATGGATTTCCAACATCGTCCTGGGACTGGAGCGCCGTCTGGCCGATCTTGAAACCGCATTTCAATCTCGCAGCGCTCGACATGCTCGGCTTTGGACTATCCGACAAACCGAAAAACATCGCTTTCAGCCTTATGCATCAGGCGGACTTGCAAGAGGCGCTCTTAAGCGAGCTTGGCGTCGGCGAAGCGCATCTTCTTGTTCATGATTACGGCAATTCCGTCGGACAGGAATTGTTGGCGCGCCAGCAGGAAAATGGTTTGAGCTTTTCCTTAAAGTCGATTTGCTTTTTGAATGGCGGTCTTTTTCCTGAGCAACACCGGCCGCTTCCCATTCAAAAACTTGGCGTATCACCGCTTGGGGGCCTGATCGGCTTCTTACTCTCTCGCGACAAGTTACGTCAGAATTTCGATCAAATTTTCGGACCCAACACCAAAGCGTCGGATGCTGAAATTGACGGGCATTGGGAACTCATTAAAGCGCAAGGCGGCGTCAGGATTTTCCACAAATTGCTGCAATATATTCCTGAACGCAAAGCTAACCGCGAACGCTGGGTTGGCGCGCTCGTCAACGCCGCCGTCCCGATACGTTTGATTGATGGCGGCGCCGATCCGATCTCCGGCAAACACCTCTACGACTATTACAAACAGCAGGTTCCGAATGCGGACGCCGTTCTATTTGATACGATAGGCCATTATCCGCAGACGGAGGCGCCGCAAGAGGTAGCTTCTGCGTTTTTGGAATTCCACCGCAAGATCGGCGACATTAGATGACCAGCGCGTTCCTCACTATTTTCATCACCATCTTTCTTGCTGAATCGGGCGACAAAACACAAATCGCAACAGTTCTATTCGCCGCCGACGATGATCGACCAAAATGGCTGGTGTTCGCCGCAGCTTCGGCTGCCCTGATCGCATCATCAGCAGCAGCCGTTTTGCTGGGCGCCGCCGCTGATCGATACTTAACCGCATTGCCGCTGAAACTGCTAGCAGGTCTTGGATTTATCGCCATTGGCGGTTTACTAATTGCTGAGCACATGCGCCCCGCATAGAGGTATTCCATGTCTTCCGACCCAAGCGCTGATTTCACCGGCGTCGGCAAAACGCCAGATCACCTTAAATTCGACGAGGCCAGTCTTGCGGCTTATATGCAAAACTATGTTGAAGGGTTTGAAGGGCCGCTCACGGTCGATAAATTTAAAGGCGGCCAGTCCAACCCCACCTACCTTTTAACAACGCCATCGAAGAAATATGTGCTGCGACGAAAGCCGCCGGGCAAACTGCTGCCCTCCGCCCATGCGGTCGACCGGGAATACAAGGTGATGACAGCGCTTGGCGGGCAAGGATTTCCGGTACCAAAAACTTACGCGCTTTGTGAAGACGATGAAGTCATCGGTACGACGTTCTTTATTATGGACTTCGTCGAAGGACGTATCTTCTGGGACAGCAGCTTACCCGACGCAGACAAAGTCGAGCGCACGCCGCTTTATTTCGCGTTGATAGACACGCTCGCTGAACTGCACATGATCGATTACAAAGCAGCGGGACTGGAAGACTTTGGCAAGCCCGGCAATTATTTCGAGCGGCAGATCGGACGCTGGTCAAAACAATATAAAGCGGCGGAAACCGATCCAATCGAAGAGATGGACAAGCTCATCGCCTGGCTGCCAACGGCGATCCCCGCTGACGAGGCAACAAGCATCGTCCATGGCGACTTTCGTTTCGACAACGCCATCATGCACCCGACAGAACCCAAGACCATCGCTGTTCTCGATTGGGAACTGTCTACGCTTGGTCATCCGCTTGCGGATTTTACCTATTTCCTGATGGTTTGGCATTTCCCGCGCGAAGTGCGCGGGGGTTTAGCCGGGCTTGATCTCGCGGCGCTCGGCATTCCGAGCCTTGATGAAGCTGTCCAACGCTACTCAAAAAAAACCGGGCGCGAGGACATCCCGGATGTAAATTTTTGTCTCGCTTATAACATGTTTAGACTTTGCTCGATCGCGCAGGGCGTTTACGCCCGCGCGCTGCAAGGCAACGCCTCATCGCCGCAAGCCATTGAAATGGGGACACAGATCAAGCCGCTGGCGATGCTGGCCTGGCGCTACGCTGAAATGGCGGGCGCTAAATAGGCGCCTATTGTGCAGTCAGCATCACGGTCACGAAGAATACATAGACACCAAACATGCTAGCTCCAGCGGCGCCGGCGAGGAGCGCGCGCGAACGGATGCGCGGGAAGCTTACCGCCCGCGCAACTTCGCTGACGGCGCTGGCGATTTCCGTTGATATGCCGTGGACAGAATATTTGGAAAGGCTAATCCAGAATTTGTTGGCGCCGACATTCGTCCTGATGCGCGTTTCCCGATAAGCCCGCTCAAAAGCAACTCCGGCGACGAATTCCGTGAGCGCGCGGCGAATGCTCCATTGATGACGGCGGATATGATCGAATGCGGGCGAAATCAAAGGCAGGTTCTTGATGATGTCTCGCACCACAAAACCGGCGACCAGCACACCGCCGGCGATCCGCAGACCTTGGGCGCTTAAATGCCCTGCTGCAAAAAGATAATAGACGGCGCTGACCAGCCCGATTTTAATCAGAAGGGCAAGCGCGAAAATGGTCAGTTTCTCGCGCGCAAAGTCGTTGATGTTTCGGTTAAGGTCGTCAATGGCGCGCGCCTCCGCGGTTTCGATCTCTGTCGGCAAACGCTTTTCAATCGTGCGATTGAGCGCCTGACGGCCGGCTATAACGCCGCCGATCGCTGTCGCCGCGAGAATAATGATCCTCAACATCCCGGTCTATATAGAGACGATCTTACAAATCCCTAGTTAATAAGAAAAAGTTCTGGTCAGGCGCGTCGCGCCTCGACAATCCACGCGCCGGGTGCGGTTTGACCGTTTAATGTATGGATACTCGGCAGCGATACGCTGAACCCCTCTGATGCAAGCTGCGCAGAAAGCGAGGCAACGCCGTCTTCATCAAGCGCCGCTTTCAGCATGGCTTCAATGCGCACCCGTCCTTGCGCGCACTCTTCCTTCATCACGTCCAGCCAGTTGAGAATGTCTTGAAGCGTATATGACGCACGATTTTCGAACAATGTCTTGGCGCCGTTCAAGAGATGCGCTGCAAGGCCGCCCGATGATGTCACCGCAATTTCGTTTGCCTTTTTGACCGCACTTTGAAAATCACCGCGTGCTACTTCAAGGCTTGCCGGCGAGACATCGCTTGCGCGGCCGCGCTCGGTTTTTAATGCGAGTGAGAAAAATTGACGAGCCGATGCAATGAAGCCAGGTTCGCTTTCAAGCGCATCAAGCTCTTGAAGGCGTGCGCTTGCCTCCCGCCAGATCGAGCCTGCTTTATAATGCAACACAAATTGTAAGCGGCCTCTATCGCTTACAATGCGCGCCGCTTCGCTGATCGCGGCCTTGCCGCCATAATCAACGCCATATTGGCTGACGGCAAAGTCAAACGCGCCGTCTGTGAAGGGAAGCGCTTCCGATGTTGTGCAAACGGCGTTCGCATTCGGAACGCCGCGGCGTAATTGGCCGAGCGCTTCTTCGGCGAGATCACAACCGATCAAGGCAACGCCCGACGGCGCAAGCTTCAGAACAGCCCCATCACCGCAGGCGATATCAACCCCGCGCACGCCTTCAGGAAGCGTCTCAAAAAAAGCACGCCAGCGCGCGGCAAGCCCCGCGTCGCGGTGGACGGCGTCATCGCGGGCGCCTTGCGCGCTCCAGCGCGCTTGCGGGCGCGCGTTCATAAACACTTACCGTTCATGGTCACCCACTAGAGACAAACAGAGCAATCAAACACCTGAAGCAATCAGTACGAAAAACTCAGCAGGCTGCGCCGCTACACAAGCTCAGGGTCCGTCAGGACTTCCACCAGCGCGGGCCCCTTATGGGCGATGGCGTTTTCCAGCGCCGCCTTCAGGTCTTCGGGATCGGTCACCCGGCGACCAATGGCGCCGCAGGAGGTGGCGAAATCGGCAAAGTTAGGATTGGTGAGCTCTGTCTTCCAAACTGGCCACTCGCCGGCGCGCTGTTCCTTCGAGATTTTGCCGAGTTGGGAATTGTTCATCAGCACATGGGTGATATCCATGTCATAGTGAACCGCCGTCGTCATCTCCATGGCGTACTGACCAAAACCGCCATCGCCGGAAATCGACACGACTTTTCGGCCGTGGAATTCTTCAAAATCCTGCGTCGCCGCCCAGGCGCCCATGGCCGCTGGAAACCCAAAGCCGATAGAGCCAAGATAGCCCGACATCAAAATGCGCTGCCCGCAAGGCTCAAAATAACGACCGAAAGAATAGGTGTTGTTCCCTACATCGACTGGCATGACTGCATCGGCGGGGACAACTTCCGTCATGGTCGCGAATAAGCGCGCAGCGCTTATCCCGCGCCCGCGATCGTCGGATAGTCTGCTTTCTTTTTCACGGCGCCAGACCGCCCAACGTTCTTTGATTTCCTCCAGTTGGTTGATCGCGTTGACGCCGCCCAATCCTTGCGCAGTTATTCGCTCTCTTAGAAGCGGCAATGTTTCGCCAATCTCACCCCAGACCGGAACCGCAACTGCGTGGCCCTTGCCGAGATGCATACGGTCAAAGTCGATCTGCACAATCGGTTTTGACGGCTCGATGCCCGTGTGATGAGAAAAGGATGCGCCGATAGCGATAATCAAATCGCACTCATTCATAAACCAGGAAGCGATCGGCGTGCCCGATCGGCCAAGGACGCCGCCAGCGTTGGGATGCGTATCCGGGATTTGTCCTTTGGCTTTGAAGGTCGTGACGACTGGGCAGTTTAGTTGTTCGGCAAAGTCTGTGACCGCCGGCATTGCATCGCGCGCGCCATAACCGACGATGATTAATGGGCGCTTTGCAGCGAAGATTTTGTCCGCTGCGGTGCTGACCACATCAGCGGACGGCGCCATGCGCGCATCTGCAATACGCCCCTCTGGTTTGCCGGCTTTGTCGTTCGGTGCAGGCAGAGTCTGCGCATCGTCCGGGAAAATCAGCACTGAAACGTCGCGTTCCACCAAGGCTGTCTTCATGGCGAGATTGGCGGTCTCTGCGAAATTCGATTGATGCAGCACAAGCTGATTGAACGCAGCCACCGGCGCAAAGGCGCCGTGCAGATCAATGTCCTGAAAGGCAAAGGGCGAAAACACCTGCACTTGCACCTGGCCGGCGCAGGCGATCACCGGCGCGCGATCGACTTTCGCGTCCCAAAGGCCGGTCATCAGATTGGTGGCGCCAGGGCCAGCGATCGACAAACATGCGGCGGGACGGCCGGAAAGTTTTGCATAGCCGGAACAGGCAAACGATGCCGCGCCCTCATGTCGAATGCCAATATAAGAAATATTGCCTTGCTCTTCCTGCAGCCGGAAAGCATCAGCAAGGCCTAAATTCGAATGGCCGACCATGCCGAACACGCGCTTTAGGCCCCAATTGGTCATGGTCTCGGCGACAACGTCAGTCGACGTTCGAACATGCGGCGGCTCAGGCGGCGTGCCTACATAAACACCGTCTTCGCGCAACTCGACCGGAAACATTTCCTGTCCCGTATCTTCATGGCCGCCCGGCGGCTTACCTGTAGTCGGGTCAAAATCCCAGCCATGCCATGGACACCGTATCCAGCACTTGCCGCCCTCGCCCTTTTCGATAGAGCCTTCGCCAAGGGGGCCGCCCTGATGCGGACAGCGATTGTCCATCGCCGTGTACTGACCATCGAAATGCACTAGCGCCAATGTCTTGCGCCCGGCGGTGACGGTCATCACCCTGCCTTCCGGCAGCTGATCCTTGTCGGCGACGCGCACCCATTCAAGCCGGTCCCGCGCATTCTGTTCGCTCATTTTTCCTTCCCCCTCTGCTGCGGCGCGGCTCGCCAGCGATTGCGTCTTCGAACCGCCAAGGCGCGCTAATAGACGATCAAGAATAGATTTCATCAGCCTGCCTGCTGGCTCAGTTCACGATAATCTGTTTTGCAATTCTCGCCGGCCAAAATATGATAGCGCAAATCACAATGTTGTTGTGACGTGGCGGGCTAGCCAAAACAAGGGGGCGGTAAATGTCTCAAAAATGGGTTTCCGTCGCAAAATGGGACGATCTTGAAGACCGCAAGCCCGCCTACGCCCTCGTCGCTGATGTCGATCTCGTCATTATCCGATATGGCAAAGAGGTTTCCGTCCTCTATGGGCGGTGCCTTCATCGCGGCGCCTTGCTGTCGGATGGTCATGTGGACGGCGACAACCTGATTTGCGGGCTGCATAATTGGGACTATCGGGTCGACACCGGCGTTAGCGAATACAATAACGCAGAAGCTTTGAACAAATTCACCGCGAGAGTGAAGGGCGGCAAGGTTCAGGTCGATGAAAATGAAGTCGCCGCCTGGGCGGAAGATCACCCGCAACCGTTCAAACGCGACGAATATCAAGGGCTTTATGCGGACACCCATCCGGAAGCGGAAGAACCCTTTGTCGGTCTTATTCAGGGCTACGCTCGCGACGGGCTCTCAAAAACCGGCCACCATGGAGTGGTCGGCGCCATGGGCGTGCCGCGGGACGACTTACCCACATGGGACGACATTCAGTTCGTAACGGCGCAGCTTCACAAGGTTCCGTTGCTCGACAACGAACCCGTCGCAACCGATGTCGTAATCGGTCCCGGCGCGCAAAAACCCTTACGCCTTAAAATCCCGCTCTTTGTCTCCGACATGAGTTTTGGCGCTCTGTCGCGTGAAGCAAAGATCGCGCTCGCCAAGGGCGCGGAACTGGCGGGCACCGGCATCTGCGCCGGCGAAGGCGGCTCGCTTGACGATGAGCGCCACGCCAACAGCCGGTATTTTTATGAACTCGCTTCGGCGCGGTTCGGGTTTTCCTGGGACAAGGTGGCCGAGTCCGCCGCCTTTCATTTCAAGGGCGGTCAAGGCGCCAAAACCGGCACCGGCGGTCACTTGCCTGGCGCCAAGGTGAAAGATGAAATTGCAAAGGTGCGTGGACTAGATCCCGGTCAGGACGCGATTTCGCCGGCGCGCTTTCCGGAATGGACGGAAATATCGCAGTTCCGCGACTTCGCTGATGAAGTGCGGGAACGCACGGGGGGCATTCCTATTGGCTTCAAATTGTCCGCCCAACATATTGAGCGCGACATTGATGCGGCGCTCGACGCCGGCGCCGACTATATCATCTTGGACGGCCGCGGCGGCGGCACTGGCGCTGCGCCGTTGATCTTTCGCGATAATATCTCTGTACCGACGATCCCGGCGCTGGCGCGGGCGCGCCATCATCTCGACAGGGCCGGCGCAATGAATGTCTCCTTGATCGCAACGGGAGGTTTGAGAAAGCCCGCTGACTTCGCCAAGGCGCTCGCCCTCGGCGCTGATGCAATAGCGCTTTCAAACGCACCTATGCAGGCGATCGGCTGTCTTGGCATGCGCGCCTGTCACACCGACAATTGCCCGGTAGGCATCGCAACCCAAAAAGAAAACTTGCGCGCGAGGCTGGAAATCAACATCGCTGCAAAGCGGCTCGCAAATTTCTTTGAAGCCGCCACCGAACTGATAACACTTTTAGCGCGCGCCTGCGGTCATCGAAGTTATTCAGACTTCAATATCGACGATCTCACGACCTTTAAAAGAGAGATGGCGGATCTTTCCGGCGTCGCTTATGGCGGCGTGATGAGGAGCTAGGAGGTAAGATGCAACTTGCGGAAACCTTCGTTTTTAGTCTCGGCGCCTATTTCGCGATTGGCGCGGTCATCGCACTTTTGTTTCTTGTCCTTGGCGTCAATCGCATTGACGCAGCCGCCAAGGGCGCAAGCACCTTCTTCCGACCGGTGATTTTTCTCGGTTGCACAATGCTTTGGCCGTTTGTTGTTTTGCGCTTCTTATCGCTTAAGAAAATCAACAAGCCAAATGAGGAGCCGTCATGAAACGCCCCCATCGCCGCGCGCATTTGATGATGTGGTTAGTCTTGGCGCCGCTGACAACCATCGCTGGGTTTTTCGCTTGGACAATGCGGCCCGCTGAACCGTTCAGCGACTTACCGCCGGGCGTTGAAACCGTTTCCGACGCTCAAGGGGAAGAGTAATGGGGCATCAATACCAGGCTGTTCAGTGGAACAAGAATAAGATCGTATACGATCTATATATGGTCGCCGCCGTTGCTGTGTTTTTCGGCGTCTTTATGTTTATCGGCCTTCAAACCCACCCAAGCGGACACACGGCCGATCCGGTGGTGCTGGCGATCCGCGCGCTTGGCGTTACGAGCTTTGCCATGCTGACCGTGGTGCTCGCCATCGGCCCCCTGGCGCGGCTGTCGCCGCGGTTTCGTCCCTTTCTTTATAACCGGCGGCATCTTGGCGTGATGACTTTTGTCGTCGCCGCCGCGCATTTTGGCCTGGCGCTTCTTTGGTATCATGGCGGCGGACCGCTCAATCCGCTGGTCTCGATGTTTGTGTCGAACCCGCTTTATGATTCGATACCCGGCTTTCCGTTTGAAGTGCTGGGCTTCGCCGCTTTTCTCATCCTGATGCTGATGGCGGTGACCAGTCATGATTTCTGGCTGAACAATCTTTCGGCGCCAGTCTGGAAGGCGCTGCACATGTTGGTCTATCCAGCCTATGCGCTGCTGGTCATGCACATTGTGCTTGGCGCGCTGATGACCGAAAAATCAATCGTCTATCCGATTGTCACAGCGGCGGCGTTTATCGGCGTCTCGGCGCTTCACTTGTATACCGGGATGCGCGAATGGAGCGCCGACAGCGGCATGAAAGCCCTCAAGGCAAAAGGCTGGATCGATGTCTGCGCGCCAGATGACATTCCCGACAAGCGCGCGGTCATCGCGCCTTTGCCGAAAGGCGATCGCGTCGCTGTCTTCCGTTATGATGGAAAAGTTTCCGCCGTCACCAATGCCTGCCGCCATCAAAATGGACCCCTCGGCGAGGGCCGCGTTATTGACGGCTGCATCACTTGTCCGTGGCATGGCTGGCAATATCGGCCCGATGACGGCGTCTCGCCGCCGCCTTTTACCGAAAAAATTTCGACCTACAACGTTAAGATCGAAAGCGGCCGTGTGATGGTTGATCCAAAACCAAACCCGCCGGGGACACGCGCCGAGCCTGTTGTCATCGCCAGCGAGGGAGCGCCCGCATGACCAACACCACCGGCGTCATCGATCCATCGACCAAAGATCCGCACGAAATGTTTGTGGGCTGGGCGCCAGCGCCCGCCGTTGATCGTCGCTTTTTGCTCGGCGCTTTACCGCTGGGGCTTCTCGCCGCCGGCGGCGCAAGCTGGAAACTCGCCGGCAAGCTTAACGACCCTGGTGCCGGCGCATGGCTTACCGGCGCAACACATGACGTCACCGGCGCGCTCGTTACTCATCCTTATCCGATGATCAGGGTGACCGATCCGCAAGCGCCGTTCGGCATGCGCACGGTGCTTTTGGTTGCCGTCGGCAAATGTACGTCTTCGCTAACCTTTGGCGACATGGAAGCAAAGCCGGTTACCGCCTCCGGCGTTCTTATTCAGCGAAAAGAGCGGCGCATGCTGGAAGTGCCGCCCTTCGCGGAAGAATGGCTTACGCCTGCATCGGCGGGCATGCCGGTCGCTGCCGTTAAGCCGCCTATTCAATCCTTAGGCGGCGCAACGCTTGCCGGTCAGATCATGGATTCAAAGTGCTTCTTCGGCGTCATGCGCCCTGGCCGTGGCAAGACTCACAAAGCTTGCGCCAGTCTTTGCATTCGTGGCGGCATTCCGCCGAGCTTTTGGGCGCGCACGAAAGACGGGCGCGAATCCGTCCTTTTGCTGACAGATGCGGCCGGCGGACCGATGCCCATGGATATCCTGCCCTTCGTCGCTGATCCGGTAGAGGCCAAGGGAGAGATCGTCCGTGTCGGCGACCTCTTGCAGTTCCGCGTGGATCCGGCGGCAATAAGACGTATCTGACGAGCACCGCTAAAATCGATAGCGCAAACCGCCATAAACAGAAGCACGGGCGCCAGGCGTAAAGATGCGCCCGTTCTGCGTCGCCTGCGAAGCGACCGGTGTGACGCCCGCGGCGTATTCGACGTCCGTAATGTTCTCGCCAGATGCAAAAATTTCAAGTTGTTCGCTGAGCCGCAAGCCAGCGTTAAAGCCGATAACCGCATAAGTTGGGACGGAAACGAGGTTTTCGTGGTCAGCATAAAACTCTCCCGCCGCCACCTGAACATTTGCCGCAACATACCAGCGCCCGTCTTCATCGTAACGTAATTCGCCGCGCAGGACGTGCTGCGGGATGCCGGCGAGGCGATTGCCGTCTGCATTGTCGATGGGGCCAGCGTCATCGAAGCGGAAGTCATTATAGCTGTAAGCGCTGCGCACGGTGAGTGCGCGACCGTTGCGCGCTGTCATAGTGGGGATCAAATTGATGTTGAGCCCTACTTCCGCGCCCTTGTGCGTCGTGCTTGGCGCATTGACAAGCGCGCCCAAGCCATTGGTTTCGGGTTCGTCTATGTTGATGATCTCGTTTTCAACATCCGTGTTGAAAAGCGTGATGTCCCAGCCCAGCCAATCGCGATGCCGACCGCGCATTCCAACTTCGTAAGTAAAGGCGTCCTGCTCGTCGAGGTCGTTCAAACTTTCGGGATCATCGGAGATCAATTCACTAAGCGAAGGCGGCTCATACGTGCGCGCCGCGTTGGCGAACACCTGAAAGTTCTTGGTCACATCATACAATACGCCGCCGCGCGCTGCGACGCCGGTAAAGCGCCGTTCTTCGAAATCATCATTTTCAAGATTGGTGATTTCGCGATCGACCATAATGAATTTCGCGCCGATATTGACGGCTAACTTCTTAAGCGGCTTCAACATCGCTTCGATAAAGCCATTCACGTTCGCGGAATTATGTTCGCTATCAACGAATTGATTGCCGATGAAGCTATTCAGATTTTCATAGCGATCTGAGTCTTGCGTGCCTGTCGAATAAGCGCCGCCGATCCGGTAAGACGCATCCATGTTAAAGAACCGCGTGTCGCGGGAAAGCGCGAGATTAGCGCCCCATTCGCCGCCGCTTTCATCGAGGATGCCGACAAAATCAATTTGCGGTGCGACAATATCCCGTCGCGCATAATGAAAGCCCAAGGCGACACTATGGGCGAACAACCGGAAATCAGTTTGGTTTGAAACACGGCCAACAAAAATATTGCGGGCAAAATCGTCCGACCGCGCGCCGTCGGCTAGCTCGATGATAGGGCCGCCGGGAAACAAGGGACCGATGGTGAGCGCCGGCATCGGCTCGCCGGGATCGGCAAGCAGCTCCGACAAAAACAATCCACCGGCAAGCTCCGTGTCGGCATGAATCGCTTCAAAGAAAAACCTAGTCGAAACTGTCGGCGAAATTCTTATACCGAGATTGCCATTGAAGATCTCGCTGTTGCGGCGATTGTTGTCGCGAATGCCCTCTTCATAAAGACCGCTAACGCTAGCGAAATAATCAAACCTGCCGGAAGAAGAAACCCCGGCGACTTCTGCATGCGCGCGGCCGGAAGGCGCCCCGGTGATCGCTGCGCCGCCGTCAATGCGGGCCGCAAGCCGCTCGTTTTCAAGTCCGGTCGGCGAGATGAAATTGACAGCGCCGCCGAGATTATCGCCGGACAGCCGCAAGTCGCCCCCGCCGCCGCGGAGCACTTCAATTCTCGAGACAGCAAGCAAGTCAATTTCATGGACATTGGTCGTTCCGTGCACGTCCGTCAGCGGCGCGCCATCGCGAAAAACAGGAACTGTCGAACGCTCTTGGCGGTTGCCGATTGCAAATCCGCGCAACACAATGCGCGGCTCATTGATATCGAGCGCATTCACATAAACGCCGGGTGAAAAGAACAGCCCATCACTGGCGTTGTTGGCGTAGTTGTCTTCAAAGTCGCTTGCTGGACGCGCATCGCCCGCTGCAGCGCGGCGCCATTGCTCGTAAGCGCTCAATGGCTTGTCCTTCAACAGGATCGGGTTCGGCGATTGTGGATTTGCGAAAACCGCACTCGACGCCAGCGAACAGGCCAATACGCAAAACCCAGCTATGAATTTCTTATGCGGCATAGGACGCCCCCCGGGGTTGGTGATCTTATGTGGTGCCGGCGCCGAACAGGCCGATGTCTGTCGAGCTGAAATTACTCAGCCCGGGGAGCGCATCGTTCAACTCGGTATTGTTGAGACCGAACCAGCCGCCGAGCGTTGCGGCGTATTGGTCCACTGACGTCGTTGGAATTAGCCGCCCATTGCCGGTATCGAAATTGTGTTCGGTAACAGGCAAGGGGAAACTGCCCAGCATTTGATTGCCCTGCACCGAACCGCCAACGACGAAATGATGCCCGCCCCAGCCATGGTCAGTACCGTCGCGGTTGATAGTCAGGGTGCGGCCAAAATCAGAAGCCGTGAAGGACGTCACGTCATTTTGGACGCCGATTTCAACTGTCGCATCATAAAACGCGCGCATGGCGCCCGCGAGTTCGCCATGCAAGCGGGGCAAGTTTTGCGCTTGATCAGAATGGGTGTCATAGCCGCCGGTAGAGACAAAGAACACTTGTCGGCTAACGCCGAGCGATTGGCGGAGCGCTATGATCCGCGCCACAACCTGGAGCTGGCGCCCGAGCCGCGAATTCGGGAACGCCGTCGCAAAAGGCGACTCGTTTTCGAAAGATTGGCTCAACGTGCGATTAGCATCGATGGAGCGATTGACGACATTGACATAATCGCTTTGCAGATGGTTGAGCAGGGTTTCATTTTCCGCGCGCAGATGCGCTTCGTAAAGACCAGGCAATGTCGAAGAGCCATAGAGGCGTTCGTCGCCAACGCCTTTGATTTCTGCAGGACCATTCGATCCGACCTCGAACTGGCCGACAATCTCACCGGATAAAAACACCGTATTGCCGGATGCGGAAACAGCAGAGAACGTTGAGTCGGGATTTCCCTGGGCGGCGATCGCCATATCAGCGATGCGTCCGCCCCAGCCGAAGCTGGCGCCTTCAGGTTGCGACGCCATCCAAACAGATTGCTGATCGTTGTGAGAGAACAGACGCGGCGGCGTCGGCGCTGAGCGGTTTTGAAAATCGCTGCGCGTAATCGGCACGACAAGCGGCCCGACATTGGAAACGATCGCGCCGTTGCCGCCGTCGATCAATTGGTGCAGTGGCGCAAGTTCCGGCGGCATCGCAAATTGCCGGCCGGGAAAATCCGATGCGTTGGTGAGATTCAATGGCAGAAGCTGTGAACGCTCCCGCGTTGAACCACCCTCGAGATTATCATAGCGATCAAAAAGATCATCTCTTATGGACGCAAGCTGATCATAGTTCGGCTGGTCATAAGGTAAAATCGTGTCATGCCCATCCATGCCGCCGAACAGAAAGACGCACACCAACGCTTTGTACCCGTTTGTATCCGCAGCGAAGGCGTTAAAGCGGTTAAGGTCCATCGCAAAGCCCGCCGCGCCGCCAAGTGAAAATGCAGCGCCAGTTTTCAGAAAATTTCGCCGTGATACGGACATGCCTGCTCCCTAGCGCGTTACGATGTAATCAGAGGATGTCATGATGAAGAGAATCGCGACCTGAACGCGCAGCTCATCGCGGGTGTAATCATCGTGCCCGCCGGTAATCGCTTCCACTGCCTGAATAATGCGCGCGCGCGTTTCCGGCCGCAGCGCGTTATAAGTCATTTTGAAATCCAGGTGATCGACCAGCGCCGCCGCATCATTCGCGAGCCTTAATTCATCCGCGTAGTCCGGCCGGTAGTCCTGATTGGACGCGTCATCGAAAATGAACCCTTCGATGAAATTCGCATAACCGGTAACGCTTGATGCGGTCGTGATCTGAAGTTCCGGCGCTACGAGCCCGGCGGCGGCGCTGCCAGAACCCGGCGACACGAAGCCCGGGCGATAGAAATTAAACACAGACGGCGAACGGTAGGCCTGTTGGTTGAGCCGTGTCGGCGAGCGCGAATCCTGAAGCCCCTCGATGTCGTCAATGTCGGTGCGCGTCACGCCGAAAGTGCGCGCCCAATGGGTAAAACGCAGAACCGGTTCGCGGATTTTACCGAAGGTCGGGTCCGTCATCCGCGCAGGATCATTCGCTTCCGGATCGAGCAGAATAGCGGCGACGACAGCGCGCATGTCGCCGCGCCCGCCGCCGCCAGCGTTCTGTCCGTTCGGCAGGGAATAGCTTCCGCTCCGAAAAGCATCCGCCACGCGACCGACATAAGCAGGGCTCGGATTGCTGGTGACAAGACGCTGGATGAGCTGCCTTGAAATAAAAGGCGGCGTGTTGGGGTGATTAAACAACGCGTCCAGCGCAATCGAGATGCTTGCGTCGCCGCTCGTATTCGGCGGGATATATGTGCCGAGAAAACTCTTGGCCTCAGGCGAATGTTCCTCTTCAAACATCACAAGCGGCATATATTCAGACACTATCGAATCCGGCCGGCCTAGAAACTCTCCGCGCTCCGCCCAGCTAAGACCGGTGAAAACTTTTGCCAACTCCGTGACGTCATCATTGTCGTAAGTTTCAATGGGGGCGCCGCCGCCGTCGAGACGCAGATCGCCGTTTGCCTGCAGTTCCAGAAGGCCGATGGTGAAGAGCTGCATGATCTCGCGTGCATAGTTTTCATCGGGCACCACTTCGCCTTCAGCATCAGCCTTCTGGTTCTGCAAGTAAGTGAGATAAATCGCCATGGCCGGGCTGTAGGTCACATTCTCCAGAAGCTGGCGAAAATTGCCGAAAGCGCCCGCCGCCAAGATATCCATGTAATTCGCCATGGCGATGGGCCGGTCTTCGAGTTGCCCATCAGCGTAGGAAGCGACAAGAATTTGCGACAACGCATAGCCAACACGCTGGCGCAATTGGTCGTCACTCAAAATGGAGCGCGTCCAGAAGGCTTCCGCCAATTGCTCAGCGCCGACTTCCTCGCCTGCGTTCTCCGCAAGCAATACTTCCTGCAACAAAGATTCCTGCGGTTTGGAAAATTCCGTTTGGATCCAGGACGAAAGCCCGATTGTGGTGAGCCTGTCTATTTCCGTTGTTGTCGGTCCGAATGTAGCTTTCGTCAGAAAGTTCGATGCTTCGTCGCTGCCAACCGCATCAGCGCCGGTCGGCGGCGTCGCTGGCGGCGGCGCCTCACTGACTGCCTCTTCTTGCGGCGGCGCAGATGGCGAGTCGCAACCGGCCAGCGCTACTACAAAGGCCGCCGCAATTATTGCAAAAGGAGATTGCTTGACCGTTTTAAAACAGCCCATGACCGAATTCCCGAACGACTGACCAAAAACCACAGCAATTCGGCTTACGGGTCCGAGGTAAAGGGATTTCAATTCAGCGGATCACAATTTGACTTAATGTGTAGCGCATCCAACGCCAAGCGCCGTAAATGCTCAGCATAGTAAGTATATTAAATCGCCGAAAGCAGCGCGTGAACTCATGCCTGTACAGACCTGCATTTGATAAAAATTTTAGATGGCGGGAAACAGCGATATAGACACTCGCTTCGTAACTAGATCTCGCTGAGTATCAATGATGGGCTGCTCAAAATTAATTAAAATCATTGTCGATTCTCACCCCCATGTTTATATAGCCGCCGGCCGGGTATTCCGCTGTGGCTCTCATGAAAGACAAATACACGCATATGGCTCCGGCCGAAGGAAACATGACAACTGGCGGAGCGGGCGCCGGACAAGCTGACGCAGACCGCGGCTCCTCCTTCCAGGCTGAGCTCGAGCGCGATCGCGCGCACCGGGAAAAGGCGCGCAGCGCAAAGCCATTGCGCCGCCTTGCGCCGTTCATAATGCGCTATCCGGGCTTATTAGTCGCTTTCACATTCTTCCTTGTCATGGCGTCCGGACTGACGCTGCTTTTACCCGCCGCCTTCAGGTTGGTGGTTGATTGCGGCTTTGCGGGCGCGGCAACGTCTGAGATGTGCACGCGCTTTGCGATGGGCGACAGGCTTGCCGGTTATTTCGGCGCCGGCGTCATTGTCGCCTTGCTGCTAGGTCTATCTAGCGCCCTGCGGTTTTACTTTATAAGCCGCCTTGGGGAACGCGTCGTCGCTGACTTGCGCCGCGCTGTCTATGATCATCTTTTGAGTCTTAGCCCAGGTTACTATGCCGATGTGCGAACCGGCGAAGTCTTATCGCGGCTCACCACGGACACGACGCTCATTCAGACCGTTGTCGGTTCATCCATATCCGTCGCCTTACGGACCGTCGCCACCACGGTCGGCGCGCTTGTACTCATGGTGGTGGTGAGCTGGAAGCTCGCGCTCATGGTGTTAGCTGTCGGACCGCTGATCTTGGGCCCGATCATGTTGTTCGGACGCCGGGTGCAGCGGCTTTCCAGGGCCAGCCAAGACAGCCTGGCAAACGCATCGGCCCGCGCCAGCGAGAGCCTTCGCGCAATCGAGACCGTGCAGGCCTTTACTCGCGAAAAAGAAGAGCGGACGAATTTTGCGAGCGCCGTTGAAGCGACATTCGATGTCGCCCTGCGGCGCATCAGAGTACGCGCCTTCATGACCGGCACGATCTTCTCTTTCGTCCTGGCCGGCCTGATTACGGTGTTGTGGTTTGGCGCAACGCAAGTGCAAAGCGGCGCGATTACGCCAGGCGCCATGACCCAGTTTGTCATGTATGCGTTCATCGCCGTCAGCGGCGTCGGCATGTTGACGGAAACCTACGCCGAAATCATGCGCGCGGCGGGCGCAACAGAACGCTTGATGGAACTCTTGCAAGCCAAGCCTGACATCACTGCGCCTTTGGCGCCTAAAATGCTCGCACGCCCGGTGCGCGGCGATGTTAAATTCGACAAGGTTGATTTTTCATATCCTGCGCGGCCTGACACACCCGTATTGCAATCAGTCTCGCTCCATGTGGAGCCAGGCCAGACGGTCGCCCTTGTCGGTCCGTCTGGGGCCGGCAAAAGCACCATGTTCCAATTGCTGCTGAGGTTCTACGATCCGCAGGCCGGCGCCATACTGCTAGACGGAACGCCCATAAAGGACATCGATCCCCTCGACCTGCGCGGCGCCATTGCCGTCCTGCAGCAAAACGCGCCGCTTTTTTCAGGATCCGCTGCTCAAAATATCCGCTTTGGCAAACCCGGCGCCAGCGACGATGAAGTGCGCGCTGCGGCGAAAGCCGCCAACGCCCACGAATTCATTTCGGCGCTGCCCGAAGGTTACGACACAAATCTCGGCGAAGATGCGGCGACGCTCTCCGGCGGCCAGCGGCAACGCATCGCCATTGCCCGCGCGATCTTGCGTGATGCGCCGATCCTGCTTTTGGACGAAGCAACGAGCGCCCTTGATTCCGAAAGCGAGCGCGCCATTCAGGACGCGTTCGAGGCCCTGTCGGCGAACCGCACGACATTGGTTATCGCCCATCGCCTGACCACCGTTCTAAAAGCTGACGTGATCGCCGTGATGGACGAAGGAAGGCTGATCGATCAAGGCCGGCATGAGGAACTGCTTGCGAGAGGCGGCGTTTATGCGCGGCTGGCCGATCTGCAATTCGGCGATCAAAAACACGCCGCCGAATAACCCCAGTCGCATCCTTGTGCGAAGTCCGCTAAGGTCACCGCTTGATGGGCATGAAAGACATCATTCGCAAAAAACGCGACGGCGACGAATTATCCAGCGCCGAAATCTTGCATTTTGTCGACGGCCTTTCCCGCGGCAATATTCCCGCCGAGCAAGTCTCGGCTATGGCCATGGCGATTTTCTTCCGGTCCATGACGGAAGATGAGATCAGCCAGTTAACGCGCGCCATGGCGGCGTCCGGCGAAATCATCGATTGGACTACGGAGAACCTTGACGGTCCGGTTGCTGACAAACATTCAACCGGTGGCGTCGGCGACAAGGTAAGCTTCGCGCTGGCGCCGATCCTCGCGGCTTGCGGCTGTTTCATCCCGATGGTCTCAGGCCGCGGCCTTGGCCATAGCGGCGGCACGCTCGACAAGATCGAAGCAATCCCCGGCTATCAAACGCAACCGGACATCGACACATTCAAACACACGGTCAAATCCGTGGGCTGCGCCATCATCGGCCAGACGGACAACTTGGCGCCGGCGGATAGGCGTCTTTACGCCATCCGTGACGTCACGGCGACTGTTGAATCAATTCCGCTGATCACCGCCTCGATCCTTTCCAAAAAACTCGCCGCCGGCAATCAAGCGCTGGTGATGGACATCAAAACCGGGTCCGGCGCGTTCATGCCGTCGCTGGAAGCAGCAAAAGTGCTCGCGAACACGATTGTCGAAACTGGCGGCAAAGCGGGCCTTAAGACCCACGCCCTCATC
>JANQOV010000149.1 GCA_028285645.1 Hyphococcus sp. | reverse complement strand
TTACTTTTTCCTCACCTGTCCGAAAGCTCTCTTCGCCATGGCTGGCAAAAAGCTCGGACACCGACATGCTGGCGGCTTTCTCGATCTCAGCATCGGCGTCAAAAAATGGCAGGCCAAGCTGCGGCGCAAGGCGCCTGCCGACCGTCGTTTTGCCGGCGCCCATCATGCCTACCAGCACGACCGTGCGGTTAAACGGTTTCAAATGCTGATATTTTCGAGGCGCGCTCATAATCGCTACATCTAAGGGAGTGCGGGCGGTCGCGCTAGACACGGCTGGCGGGGCAGGCGGGCTAGCCTTCCGGACGTTTTAGCCGGCGCGGGCCCCATTGCCGGTTTCGCTGGCGGGCGGGGTGCTATATAGACAAAGTGCGGGGACTTGCCCGGGCGGTGGGGACCGCGCGGGCCGATGCAGGTGACGCGGATGCGGTTTGTGTTGATTGTTGTGTTTCTTGGCCTGGCGGCGCTGGTGGGCCTTTTTATCTATGGCCAGATGCTGGAGCCTGAAACTCGCGTCATCGAACAAGAGGCGTTGGATGCCGGATCGTAACAGGTGGGTTGGGAGTAAGCGCCGGATGTTGAAATTGGGGATTGTCGCCACCACTGGCGGCCTGGGGGTGTTTGCGGGTGTTGTCGGTTGGGCGAGCGCTCAGATCGCGCTGCCGGAAGCCGTGGAAACCGCGCCTTTAGCAAAGGACGCCTTTTCAACGGGAACCCTTGACCGGACCGATGGCGCCCTTGGCCCTGATTTATGGCGCGGCGCCGATGCTGAGACCCTTGAATTCTTGTTGCTGCATGCGCCGGCGCGACCGTCAACGCCCGCCATCGGCGAAGCATTGCGGCGGACCTTGCTGTCGCCGGGTACGTCGCCGGAAGGCGCAGCGCCGTCCCTTGGCGGTAAAAAACTATTGGCGCTTTCCCGCGCCGGGTTTTTGAACGAAGCCAATACGGTTGCCGCCCTTTCCAATGCAGGACGCGGCGATCCTTGGACAGGCCAGGCGCTGGCGATTTCCGATCTCCTGAAAAACGACATTGCCCGCGCCTGTCAGCGTAATGCGGGCCTTACTTCCGGCCGCGACGAGCTCTTTTGGGTGAAATTGCGCGTTCTTTGTTATGCGGAGGCGGGCGAACGCGACGCCGCTGATTTAACGCTCAATATTCTGCGCGAGCAGGGCGCGTTGAGCGCGGACGAAGAGCTCTATCTCACCGCTGTCGCCACCGGCGCTAAACCAAAGTCGCCGCCGGCGCCGCAATCGGTGTTGCAATATGCGATCTCCCGCAAGCTTGCCTTGCCATTGGCGCCTGACCTCTTGAGCAAGGCCGATGGCGGCGTCCTTGTCGCTATTGTCCGCGACAGCGAACTTGATCTCGCAACGCGCATTGCAGCGGCGACCCATGCAGCGGCCATGGGCGTGGTCGGCGCGGCTGAACTTAAATCCGTCTTTGACGCAGCAAGTTTCGACTTGGCGGCCATTGGCGAAGCGGCGACGGCGCTCCGCGAGCGCCCGCGCGATCCGATCACCGATGCGCTTTTGTATCAGTCGGTGAAGGCGATGTCGGCGCCGGAGTTCTTAAGAGACAAAGCCGCCCGCGTTTCAGACGCCCTTGGACTGGCTGACAGCTTCCCGCGCGCCTACGCGCTATCACTGATCTACGCCGACGAAATTTCATCCCTTGAAGGGGCGATTGTCTCGGCGGTTGAGGCTGAGCGTTTTGCTGTTGCGCGCATGGCGGTCGGCGATGCGGTTGGCGCAGGCCAGTGGCTTTTGGCGATGCTCGGCGGCGCCAATAATGTTTCGGCGCTGCCGGAACCGCAGGCTTTATCTTTCATCAATCTCGTCAACTTATTGACCGTGCTTGATCCGCAAACCGCATCGCAAGTTGCGCGCGCTGCCGGCGTTTCGCTGCTGAACGCCGAGCCGGTACATACGACGGGTTCTGCGGACGGCGCCGCCGATCCTGAAACGACGGCGCGCATTCTTGAGGCCGCCTTTGACGCAGCGATCGACGACAAGGCGGGACAGGCGGGGCTGGCTGCAATTGCTGCCGCTTCAATCGCCGGCGCTGGAGAAGCTAATCTTGGCGACATCAATAATGTGGTGGTGAACCAGTCCTTTCGCGTTGCCGGGTTGGCGGATTTACGCCGCCGCCACCAGTTTGAAAAAACCTGGGGCGCGAGCTTTGCGCCGGCCGCCGCGCCATTGTTGACGCCGGCAAGTGCGGATGCCGCTGCTGCGCCCTTAGCGCCGGCGGATGAAGACGAAGCGATCATCCGTACCGCAGAAGACGGTCCGATGCCGCGGCTTAAGCCTGCCGTCAAAAGATGACAGCACGCGGCGCGAGCAAAGAACAAGCGCCCGACATCAATTCGCGCCTCATTGAAAATTTTCTCGAAATGATGGCGGTGGAACGCGCCGCCGCCGCCAGTACGCTTAAAAATTACGGTCGCGACTTGCAGCGCTTTGCGCAATTTGCTGCAACGCGCGGGGAAAGTCTCGAAACCGCGGGCGCGGACGATATCGCTGCCTGGCTCGGGAAACTGGAAAAAGACGGACTGGCCGCATCCACGGCGGCGCTGAAGGTCTCAGGCCTTCGGCAGTTTTTTCAGTTCCTTTATGGGGAAGGGCTACGCAGCGATAACCCAACGGCGTCGATTGATCGCCCGCGCACAAAACGGCCATTACCAAAAATCCTCAGCGTTGAAGAGGTCGACGCGCTTTTTTCTGCAGCCGAAGCAGTGGAGGGCGCAGTCGGCGCGCGGGCTCGCGCGATGCTTGAAATTTTGTACGCCGCGGGCCTTCGCGTTTCTGAATTGGTGAGCCTTAAAACCGGCGCCTTTCGCAAAGGCGAGCGCATGCTCATTGTTCGCGGCAAGGGCGACAAGGAGCGGCTGGCGCCGTTAACGCCGGCGGCGATTGAAGCTGTCGACCGTTATCTTGACGTGCGCGATGAATTTCTGCCGGGCAAAGGAAAACAAAAATCCGCGTCACTCTGGCTTTTTCCATCGCGCGGCAAAACGGGGCATGTAACAACGGCGCGCTTTGCGCAAATCCTGAAAGGCTTAGCCGCCGCAGCTGACCTTTCGCCGTCGAAGGTCTCGCCGCATGTGTTGCGGCACGCCTTTGCAACGCACCTCCTTGAAGGCGGCGCCGACTTAAGAAGCGTACAGCAAATGCTTGGTCATGCGGACATTACGACGACAGAGATTTACACCCATGTGGCGCAGGACCGTTTACGCGACCTTGTGCTGACCAAACATCCCCTGGCCGCAAAGCAAAAGAAATAGCGTCGTGTGTTTGATCAACCGGCGGATTAAAACTCACGCCCGACAAAGACCTTGAACATCGCGTCGTCCGATCCTTCGGTGAGACCAAAACGGACGGCGGATTGCAGATAATAACCGCCCGACCAGGAGGCTTTGACGACGGGGCCAATCTGATGCGCCTGATCCCTTAAGCGCGGAATGTTTTCTGTGCTGCCGAACTCGCTGAAAACTTCGGCGCCGAAACGCCAATCCTCGGCGCCAAGCGCGTTAAGTGTAATTTCGCGGGTGAGTTGCCCCCTCGCTTGCAAGGCAACGCCATCGGCGCGTCCGTCGCCGATTTCGATTTCACCGATGAGATTGGTTCGCCACTCCCAATGTTCCGCGAATTTGTCGGTGGCGGTAAGCCTGAACTCAACCTCATCCGGTTCGCCTTGGTCGGCGTATGTGTAGGCGAGGCGCAGGCCGCCATTAAATCCTGATTGGTCGTCGGCTTCTTTGCTCCACTGGAACCAGTTTTCAAACGTCAGTCCACTGAAATTGACCTTACCGCCGTCGGGCCGCGAGAAGGAGCCGATGATCCGAAGCTGATACCAATCCGTGAAGGCGTTGTCGTAGTGGATTCGTGCGGCGACATTGCCGTCATCATCGACGCCAAAACGCGTCTCAACAGCCTGTTCGCCGCGGGTAACGCCGGCTGACCCCACATTTCCCGTGAGCGATTGCGCATGGGCCTTGGGCGCTGCAACTCCCAAAACAACAACGGCAACAAGAACAAAGCCCAGAAAAAAAGAGGAGATCATGAAAACACCTCTGTAATACTCAGCGTGCACGAAAGCGCTATGTCAGTGCTCGCTGTTAAATACTGATTTCTTACTAGCGCGGGGCCTGACTTGCGGTCAGGCCCCGTTCTTATTGACTTGGAAAGAATTCACTCGATCGATGACAACAACTGAGGAGCCGCTGCCAATTGGCGCACGCCAAGAGCCTTCGCAACCAGTCCCGCCGCCAGCAAATTTAGAGCAAACGGCGGAGTGATCCGGAGCAGCAGTGTTATTCAGGGCTGTAGGGTAGCGATGAGTGGTGGAGATTGATCTTCAGATCACCATCCTCATTGCGCACATATCCAAATGTGTATTCGACTTTTGTCTCGCCGCCGTCAGCGCCGGTGAAATAGTAGTTGCCCATCGCCATTGCAGAGTCGCTATCTGTGTAGACGCCGTTGTTTTCCCAGCGAACATTTGTCCAGCCAGAAATGGCAAAGCCCTTATCTTCGGTGCCTTCTTTTCCAATGAAATAGGCGAGCGCTTCATCAAATGTTTCGCGAAATTGGTCGTCCGCGGCGAGTGTCGGTTTGAACATCACGTCGGTTTCACCGTAGGCATACAGCGTGTTGATATGCTCGGTCGCACGGGCTGCAAAATCGCCACCGGCGGAATGCACGCTCGAGATTGCGACAATGCCTTCGCCCCATTCCTTTTGGGCGGCAATGACGTCGGCTTCATTGACGCCTTGCGCAGAACTCGGGCCTGCTGCGCAAGCGGTAACCGCCAGCGCGCCGAATGCAGCAAAAATGCCGGTAGCGTTCTTTATCATGAGTAGTTTCTCCGTGTTTACTTGATAACCCCATATCCGTGAGTACGGATAGAAATAGCGCGTAGGTAGTGCGAAATTGGTCGTATTAAATTCTGGTTCCCGGAATATTTTAATAGATTTTTCCTATCAGATCGATTGACCGTTTTTTGCTCTTGGAACCAGAGGTCAACGCCCTTGGTGCGGCTCTTCGCAGTTTCTGTCCAATCACGAATGCTGACTAGGTTGGCTGTTGGTCCTGAAATTTGAGACCAACCAGCAGGCAAAGAATTGCTGCGCCTGCGGAAAAAAACCGGCTAACATGCAGTTATTGTTTTGGAAAGCGGCTGCCGCTAGATATGAGGCGCTGCTTCCGGAAGGCTAAATCGTCATGCGCACCTATCTCGATTTTGAAAAACCGATTGCTGAACTGGAAGGCCGGATTGAAGACCTTCGCCAGACCGAAAGCCAGGCCGGCGTCAATGTGGCTGAAGAGATCGAGCGGCTGCAATCAAAAGCCGATCAACTACTGGGCGACACCTACAGCAAACTTTCCCGCTGGCAGAAAACCCTGGTGGCGCGCCACGCCAACCGGCCGCATTTTTCGGAATATGTGAGTCACTTGGTAGAGGATTTCACGCCGCTGGCGGGCGATCGCGCCTTTGGCGAGGACCTTGCCATCATTGGCGGACCGGCGCGGCTGCGCGGGCGCCCCGTGATGCTGATCGGCCATGAAAAAGGTGCCGACACCGCAAGCCGGGTCAAACACAATTTCGGCATGGCGCGGCCGGAAGGCTATCGTAAAGCGATCCGCCTCATGGAGCTGGCGGAGCGGTTCAATTTGCCGGTGGTGACGCTGGTCGATACGCCGGGCGCTTATCCGGGCCGCGGCGCTGAAGAACGCGGCCAGGCGGAAGCGATTGCCACCTGTACGGAAAAAACTCTTGGGCTCGGCGCGCCGGTGATCGCCGTCATTGTTGGCGAGGGCGGGTCAGGCGGCGCCGTTGCGCTTGCCGCCGGCAACAGGGTGATGATGCTGGAGCATTCGGTTTATTCCGTGATCTCGCCGGAAGGCTGTGCGTCAATCCTTTGGAAAGACGCAGCCGGCAAGGGCGAATCAAAAGCGCCCGACGCAGCTGAGGCCATGAAGATCTCCGCGCAAGATCTCCATGAGCTTGGCGTTATCGATACGATTATTCCCGAACCCGTCGGCGGCGCCCATCGGGATGTGCGGCTCACGGCTGAACGTCTTGGCGATGCTGTTGAAGCAGCCATGCGCGAACTTGACGGGCTTTCTCCCGACGACTTGCGCAAGCAGCGGCGCGACAAGTTTCTCGCCATAGGCCGTGTCGGGCTTGAGTGATCGAGTTCTTGAATTGAACGACGCTTGCGGCGGAGCAGCGGTTGTCAATCGTCCGGCTGCAACACGCCTTCTAAAATGACATCGCCATTCTGACGGATTTCAATGCGTTCGCCGGGAGCTAGATTCGGCAACTCATCTCCGTTCTTTGTATCGAGCCGGGTCTCCGCCTTGCCGTCTTTGATGTCGATCGTTGCAACGCATTCTTCGTGCGCGAACGCTTTTGCTTGCCGTCCGGCAACGCCCTTCAGTTCAACTTCAAATTTTTGTCTTCCTGAAGACCACAAGGCGTATTCAACTTCGCCCCGTCCGGTGTAGCCGCCAACGCCTTTAAGCTTGGCTTCAACGTCGATTGTTTTAACAGGAAACAGTTTTTTAAGCGTTGCAAACATCGTCACCCCCTCCGATGTTAATTCCCCGCGAAAACCCTAGCGATGGGAAGTTACGGACACAATAAAAAAACACCGCATCTGGCGATTGTTTCGTCAGGCTTGGTGATATTCCCCTTCCGGCGTTTCATGGGCGAGGCGCCGGTCAAGATAAGCCTCCGCCGCATCGAGAAATTCCTGCAAGTGCGACTCAAAAAAATGATCGGCGCCGGGAATAACCTGGAACTCAATCTTGCGGCCCTTTTGCGTCCGTGTGCGCTCCGCCATGCCTTTTGTTTCCTCCGGCGCGCAGATTTTGTCGTTTTCGCCATGCAGGATGACGCCGGAAGAGGGGCAGGGCGCAAGGAACGAAAAATCATAAAGATTGGCGGGGGTTGAGCCCGCAATAAACCCGACAATTTCCGGTCGCCGCATCAACAGCTGCATGGCGATCCAGGACCCGAAGGAAAAACCGGCGACCCAGGAAAAAGGCGCATTGGGATTGATCTGCTGCATGTAATCGAGCGCCGTCGCCGCGTCCGCCAATTCGCCTTGCCCATGATCATGTTCGCCCTGGCTACGGCCGACCCCGCGGAAATTAAACCGCATGGTCGAAAAGCCCTTGCGTACGAACATCTGGTAAAGCTCGTAAGTGGCGCGGTTGTTCATGGTGCCGCCGAACAACGGATGCGGGTGCAGAACCAGCGCCACCGGCGGATTATCGCCGCGCCCTTTCTGATAGCGTCCCTCAAGACGGCCTTCCGGTCCCGCAAAGATGATTTCTGGCATTTGTTTCCTTCTTTCGCCAACACGCAGGCTTGGATAATTCCGCACTAAAAAGGTAACAATCCGCCGCGCTGCCCGGGAACTACGCCAGCAATGACGCGAAAAAAGGCGGCGATCTTACCGTTTTAAATGTTGACTATTTTGGTATGATTTCTTAAGTCCGCTGAATATCAAGCCTTCCGGCGCGGCGCTATAGCACGTTTTCCGCCTGGCGCCAGCGCTTGAAAGGCTGTTCTGGGGGGGGGTGGGCTTTCAAGTCCGCTGCCAACAAAGAGATAGGAAAGATGAAGCTCACCACCAAGGGGCGCTACGCGGTTTCCGCCATGGCCGATATCGCCGCCGCCAATCAGGCGGCTGGCGGCGACAGGTCGGATGCGCATGCGCCTGTAGCCCTTTCCGATATTGCGGGCCGGCAGGGCATGTCGGTTTCGTATCTGGAGCAGCTTTTTACGAAACTGCGACGCGCCGGGCTGGTTGTCAGCGTGCGCGGTGTTAATGGCGGTTATCAGCTCGCCGCAGCGCCGGCCGATTTGCGCGTTGCTGACATTATCGATGCGGTTGACGAAAAAATTAAAACGACAGCCTGCGCAACCGGCTCCGCTTTAGGTTGTCAGGGAACGACGGCGCGGTGTCTTACCCATGATTTATGGGATGAGCTTGGCCGGCAGATTGAAATCTTTTTGAACGCCGTCACCCTTGAAGACGTCATTGAAAGACGCGTCGCCGGCATGGCTGCGGTCAATCCGCCGCAAGATCGCAAAGCAACGGCGCCGATGATCGAGGCTGCGGAATGAAGAGGTTTTATCTCGATCACAACGCCACTACGCCGTTACGTCCTGAGGTTATCGATGCGGCAGCCGACGCCATGCGCCATGACGGCAACTCGCTTTCCGTCCATGAAGAAGGCCGCCGGGCGCGCAAGCTTGTAGAAGATGCGCGGGAAGCCTTGCGTGCGCTCGTCAATGCGCCGGTGGGCGGCGTCATCTTTACAAGCGGCGGCACGGAGTCGATCCACCTTGCGCTGCATGGCGCTATTGAGCCGCACAACATTAAAACCATTTTTGTCAGCGCGCTCGAACACGCGGCGGTGCGCATGAACGCCGAAACGACCGGCGCCAATGTTGAAACCATTCCGGCGCGCGCGAATGGCGTTATTGATCTTGATTGGTTGCGTGCGCGGCTTGACGGTTACGATGTTGCGCGCGATGGCGGCTTTCTGGTTTGCCTGATGTTTGCGAACAACGAGACCGGCGTGTTGCAGCCCGTAAAAGAAGCCGCCGACATCACCCATGACGCAGGCGGGCTGTTGTTTTGTGATGCAGCGCAAGCGGCCGGCAAGGTCCCGGTCAATTTCGTGATGTCAGGCGCCGACATGATGATCCTCACGGGTCATAAGTTCGGCGGCCCGGTTGGCGTCGGCGCATTGATCGCAGGTCCCAACCTTCCCATCACGCCGCAAATGCGCGGCGGCGGTCATGAAGAAAATCGCCGCGCCGGCACGCATAACGTTCCGGCGATCGCAGGGCTTGGCGTTGCTTGTGCATTGGCGCGGGAAACACTGGCGCGTGCGCAGGAGATCGCAAGCCTTCGCGAACGTATGCAGCAGACGGCGGAAGACGCCGGCGCCAAAATCTGGGGCAAGGATGAGGAACGGTTACCAGGCACGCTTTGTTTGTCCGCCCCCGGATTTTCCGGCGCGACGCAATTGATGAGCCTTGACCTTGCAGGCATTGCAGTTTCCGCAGGGACGGCCTGTTCGTCCGGCAAAACCAAACCAAGCCATGTGCTGACCGCCATGGGTGCCAGCGAAGACGAAGCAACCAGCGCCATCCGCGTTTCCCTCGGCTGGAATTCAACCGTGGAAGACGCAGAAGCATTTATCGAGGCGTGGCCAAAAGCCTATGCGCGCATCAAGGAGAGAGCGGCGTAAATGTCCGAAGTTAAAGAGTCGATCAGTAAGGAAACCGTTGAGACCGCAAAGGCGCTGGAGACGTATAAATACGGCTTCACGACGGACATTGAGTCCGTTAAAGCGCCCAAGGGCCTTAACGAAGATACGGTGCGCTTTATCTCCGCCAAGAAGGAAGAGCCTGAGTGGCTGCTGGAATGGCGGCTTGAAGCGTTTCGCCGTTGGCAAAAGATGGAAGAGCCGACCTGGGCCATGGTCGATTATCCTGAAATCGATTATCAAGATGCGTATTATTATGCAGAGCCTAAATCCGGCGCCAAATATGAGTCTATTGACGACGTGCCGCCGGAAATTCTTGCGGACTTCGAAAAACTCGGCATTCCGCTGCGCGAGGCGGAGGTGCTCTTGGGCGTTGAGGGAGCGGCCGCAAGCCCCGGCGAGGCGCGGACGCATCCTGATGGCGGCGGCAATAAGGTCGCGGTCGATGCGGTGTTCGACTCGGTCTCGGTTGCGACAACCTTTCAGGAAGAGCTAAAAAAAGCCGGCGTCATCTTCATGTCGATTTCCGAAGCCGTGCGCGAGCATCCGGAGCTTGTGCGCAAATATCTCGGCACGGTGGTGCCGACATCTGACAATTTCTTTGCGACGCTTAATTCGGCGGTCTTCTCCGACGGCACGTTTGTGTATGTGCCGGAAGGGGTGCGTTGCCCCATGGAGCTTTCTACCTATTTCCGCATCAATGAGGCGAACACCGGCCAGTTCGAGCGCACACTGATTGTTGCGGCGCCCGGCTCTTATGTTTCCTATCTTGAAGGCTGCACCGCGCCCATGCGCGATGAAAACCAGCTGCATGCGGCGGTGGTTGAGCTGGTTGCGGAAGACAACGCAGAAATCAAATATTCAACGGTGCAGAACTGGTATCCCGGCGACAAGGACGGCAATGGCGGCATCTATAATTTCGTCACCAAGCGCGCTGACTGCCGCGGCGTCAATTCAAAGGTTTCCTGGACGCAAGTTGAGACCGGCTCCGCCGTCACGTGGAAATATCCGTCTTGCGTGTTGAAAGGCGACGGCAGCCAGGGTGAGTTTTATTCGATCGCCATTACCAATAATCATCAGCAGGCTGACACCGGCACCAAGATGATCCATCTGGGCAAGGGAACCCGCAGCCGCATCATCTCGAAAGGCATTTCTGCTGGCCAGTCGAACTCAACCTATCGCGGGCTTGTTTCCGTGCACCGCAAGGCTGACGACGTGCGGAACTTCACGCAATGCGACTCGCTCCTGATCGGCAACAAATGCGGCGCACACACGGTGCCTTATGTGGAATCGAAAAACCCGTCTGCGGTGCTCGAACATGAAGCCACCACATCGCGACTTTCCGAAGATCAGCTCTTTTATTGCCAGCAACGCGGCCTTTCAGAGGAAGACGCTGTGGCGCTCCTCGTCAATGGCTTCTGCAAGGAAGTCTTGCAGGAGCTTCCCATGGAGTTTGCCGTTGAAGCGCAAAAGCTTGTTTCCGTCAGCTTAGAGGGGAGCGTTGGCTAATGATGTTGCTCGCTGCGCTGATGTTGCAGGCCGCAGGCGGTCCGCCGCCGGAGATCGAAGAAATGCCCTTGTCTTACGGCGCGCTCAAATTCGCTGATCCGAATGCTGATCATGGGTTGCCCGATCCTGTGGAGGCGGGCTGGCAGGGCGAGAAGGTCTGCGAAGTCCTGCGCGAGAACGACGCCATGCGCGCCTTGCGCTGCACATTCCCGCCGGGCGTTGGCCATGAGCGGCATTATCACGCGCCGCATTTTGGCTACATCTTGCAAGGCGGCGTCATGCAGATCACCGACAAGGACGGAATCCGCGAACAGGAAACGCCGACCGGCGCGACCTGGTGGTCAGAGGGCGTTGAGTGGCATGAGGCGCTTAACATCGGAAAGTCCGAGACCGTTTACATCATCGTCGAGCCGAAGCCGGTGGTGACGACCGGTGAGAGTGAGTAGGCGTCCGTATGAGCAAGTATGCTTCAAAATTCTTAGGGTGCAGCGCTGCCAGGAAATCTCTTTTGATTACCGCAATCGCGTTGTTCGCCAGCGCCTGCACTTCCGCGACCGCGGAACCGCGCGCCAAGACGCTGGCTGACGCGTCGCCCGAACCATCAGCCGAAATGCCGCTGCCGGATGCTAGCGGCGACGACATCCTCTCCCTGCTTGCGGCGCTTTATCCCGGCTGGCCGGAAGGGAGCGAAGGCAACCAGATCATGGACATCAAGATCGGCAAGAATGAAGACGGCGCCTATCAGGCGACGATCGTTCAAGCCGGGCTGCTGGATGATTCCGTTGCGCAAACCAAAGACACATTGGTCCTTGCCTATGACGGCGCATGGCGAGTGGCGAGCTTTCAACAACTTCGCAAATGCTACCGCACCGGTATGTTTGAATGGACGGCAAAACCGTGCCCTTGAACGATGAGAAGAAACTGAAATTCGATTGAAAGAAAAGCTGAAGACAAACTGACATGTTGAATATCGAAAACTTACGCGTATCCGTAGACGGCGCCGAAATCATCAAGGGCCTTTCTTTAAATGTACCCGCGGGTGAAGTGCACGCCATCATGGGCCCCAACGGTTCCGGCAAGTCGACGCTCTCTTATTGCCTTACAGGCCGCGACGATTACGAAGTAACGGGCGGCAGCGTAGCGCTCGATGGCGAAGACTTGCTTGACCTTGATCCTGATGAGCGCGCCGCGAAGGGTCTTTTCCTTTCGTTCCAACATCCCATGGAAATCCCCGGCGTTCAGACCATGAGCTTTGTGCGCACGGCGCTCAACGCGCAACGCAAGGCGCGGGGAGAAGACGAAATCTCCGCCGCTGACTTCATCAAGCTCATCCGCGAGAAAGCCAAGATCGCTGGCCTTGATGACGCGAAGCTAAAGCGCCAGTTCAATGTGGGCTTCTCCGGCGGCGAAAAGAAGCGCATGGAAATGCTGCAAATGGCGATGTTCGAGCCGACCTTCGCCATCATGGACGAAACCGATTCAGGCCTTGATATTGATGCGTTGAAAATGGTCGGCGACGTGGTCAACGCCTTGCGCGCGCCGTCCCGCGGGTTCCTCATCATTACCCATTATCAACGCTTGCTCGAATATATTCAGCCTGACCGCGTCCACATTCTCGCTGACGGCAAAATCGTTAAGTCCGGCGGCGCAGCGCTCGCCCGCGAACTCGAAAAGTCTGGCTACGAACAATTTATCAAGGCGGCGTAGATGAGCAATACGCTTTTCATCAACCCGACCGCATTGGAAGCGGGTCTGCAGGCGGCGTTTTCCGCGCGCAACAAATCCGACGAGCGCCATGCTGCGGCGTTCGAACGATTTGCAAGGGCGGGCCTGCCCAATCGCCGCATTGAAGGCTGGAAGTGGTCTGACTTTAACGCGAGCGTCCGCGCCCTTGATCCGGTGGAGGCTTTTGCGTCGGACGCTGTCATCGCGCCATCGGCGTTTGCAGGGCTCAAGCCTTTTGAAATCCAAATCGTCAATGGGCGCGTTGTGATTTCCGACGACGAAAGACCGGAAGGCTTGCGCTGCGGCGTTATGGACGCGATGGCGACGATCCCGGAACTCGAAGCCCATGGGATCGTTTCACTCAACGTCGCCATGAACCGCAAGGCGCTCGGCCTGACCGTTGAAGAAGGCGTTTCCCTTGCACGCCCGATCCTTATTCGTCACATCAATGACGGCGCGGGCTTTTCCTTTGCGCAGACGCTGATCAAGGTCGACTGCAATGCGAAGGCGCAGATCATTGAAACCTATGAAGGCGAGGGCGCAGGGTTTTATTCCCACCTCAACCACATGGCCGTGCGCGACGGCGCCTCTTTGCAGCGCTATGTAATGCAAGAGACCGGCGCCTCAAACATCGTTCACGCCATGTGCGCCGCGAAAGTCGACGCCGAAGCGTCGTTTGACCAAACGAGCTTTTCCAGCGGATCAGCGCTTTCCCGCCATGAAACGCTTGTGCATTTCTGGGGTAAGGACGCAGAAGCATCGATCAACAGCGCAGCGCTGGTCGGCGATGGACGCCATTCAGACTTCACCAGTCACGTCGTCTTCAAGGAAGAAAACTGCGTTACGCGCCAGCTTCACAAGGGCGTTGCCGCCGGCCGCGGGCGGAACGTTTTTCAAGGCAAGTTTGAAGTCGAACGAAAAGCGCAAAAGACCGACGCACAGATGACCGCCAACGCACTTTTGCTTTCCGATGTGGCGGAAGCCAATCACAAGCCTGAACTAGAGATTTATGCTGACGATGTTGAATGCGCCCACGGGTCAACGGCGGGCGCGCTTGACGAAGATGCGCTGTTTTATATGCGCCAGCGCGGGCTTAACGACCGCGAAGCAAGAGCGCTGTTGATCGAGGCGTTCGCCGGCGAAGTGGTCGGCGAAATTACCGATGAAGGCGTTGAAGCGGTGTTCCGCGCCAAGGTCAACGAATGGCTGGAGGCGCAATGACCGTGACGGTGCATAAGGGCGCTGCTGCGCCGGCGCTTGATGTCGACGCCTTGCGGACGGAGTTCCCCATCCTTTCGCGCGAGGCCTATGGCAAGCGGCTGGTTTATCTCGACAGTGCAGCGTCGGCGCAAAAACCCCGTGCCGTCATTGACGCCATGAAGCACGCCATGGAGCATTCCTACGCGAATGTACATAGGGGCCTGCACCTTCTTTCCAATGAAACAACGGCGGCGTTTGAAGACGCGCGCCAGACCGCGGCGGATTTCTTGAACACCGCGTCGAGCGATGAGATCATTTTTACGTCGGGCGGGACCGATGCGTTCAATTTGGTCTCCTATGCGCTTGGCGTTTCGGAAATCGGCGAGGGTGACGAAGTCATATTGTCCGTCGCCGAGCATCACTCCAATATCGTGCCCTGGCATTTGCTGCGTGAGCGCAAAGGCGCCGTCCTAAAGTGGCTCGACGTTTCTGACGATGGCGAGATCGATCCCGAAGCCTTCGCGGCGATGATCACGCCGCGGACCAAGCTCGCGGCGCTGACGCATATGTCAAATGTTCTTGGCGCGCCGACGCCCGCCAAAGAGCTGACGCGCATTGCTCGCGAGCATGATGTCAAAACCTTGTTTGACGGCTGTCAGGCCGGCGTGCATGGCGCCGTTGATGTGAGTGACATTGGTTGCGACTTTTACGTCACCACCGGTCACAAACTCTATGGCCCGACCGGCGTTGGCGTTTTATACGGGAAAAAATCCGTGCTCGATCAATTGCCGCCCTTCAAAGGCGGCGGCGAAATGATCGACAAGGTAACAAAGGAAATCGTTACTTATAACGATCCGCCCCACCGTTTTGAGGCGGGCACGCCGCCCATCCTTGAAGCGATCGGCCTTGGCGCAGCGCTCAAGTGGATGCAGGACAAAGGCGTTGACGCCATTGCGGCTCACGAAGCGCAGCTTAAAACCCATGTGCTGGAAGAACTTGCGAAGCTGAACTTCGTACGCGTCTTTGGTCGCGCGGCGGACAAGGCGCCGATCATTGCGTTCGCCATTGAAGGCGCGCACCCCCATGACGTTTCCGCCATTTTGGATCGCACCGGCGTTGCCGTGCGCGCCGGCCATCATTGCGCGCAGCCATTAATGGAGCGGCTCGGGGTTTCCGCCACCAGCCGCGCAAGTTTTGCCGCTTACAACACCCACGAAGACATTGAAGCGCTGATTGCCGGCCTTCACAAAACCCATGAAATGTTGAGCTGAGAACCCCATGGAAGAACAACGCGACATTATCGACGTTAAGACCAGCGAACCGGCTGAGCCGCCGCAAGCGGAGACCAGCGGCGCGAGTTCAATCCCTGAGGAGGAGCTGTCGCGCATCACGGCGGACATCATCGCGGCGCTCAAAACCGTTTATGACCCGGAAATCCCGGTTGATATTTACGAGCTCGGCCTCATCTATAAGGTCGATATTGACGACGACCGGCTATTGACCGTTGATATGACGTTAACGGCGCCGGGTTGCCCGGTAGCTGGCGAAATGCCCGGCTGGGTCGAAGGCGCGGTGCGCGGTGTCGAGGGCGTTGAAGACGTAAAGGTGAACATGACGTTTGAGCCGCCATGGACGCCGGAGAAGATGTCGGACGAAGCGAAGTTAGAGTTAGGGTGGCTTTGATGGCGAGACCAAGACCAAAAGTTGTAACGCTGACCGATGTCGCTGCTGCGCGCATGGCGGCGATCATGGACGCCGCCGACGAAAACTTCATCGGCGTCAAGATCGGCGTTAAAAATGGCGGCTGCGCCGGCATGGAATACACCATGGATTACGCGACCGAGGTCGGGCCGCTTGATGAGGTTGCGGAAGAAAACGGCATCAAGGTGATTATCGATCCCAAGGCGATCCTGTTTTTGATCGGCACCGAGATTGACTATGTGACGGAAAAACTTTCTCAGCGGTTTGTTTTCAACAACCCGAACCAGACCGACGCCTGCGGCTGCGGCGAAAGCGTTACAATCGTGCCGCAAGAGCTGGATGCGTAGGACGAAAGTAATCCCCTTACCGTTCTCCCCGGCGCCCGCGCGCGAAGGCGCGCTTATTATCATTCGACCGCCTTTGCGGTCGGAGCGGGGTCCAGTCAGCAAAAAATTGTCGCGCGAAGCGCGTCTTATTTTTCCATCTGGATCCCTGCTTTTGCAGGGATGACGGGTGAACTGAGTGCGATGCCCCCAACGTCCTCCCATCTCGACTATCTCAAAGACCTCTTTTCCCCCTTTGGCGCGATCACTATCCGCAAGATGTTTGGCGGCGCCGGCGTTTATTGCGACGGGATGATTTTCGCGATTTGTGATTCAACCGACACCGCCGTCTGGTTCAAGGTCGATGATGTTACACGCGCCGAGTTCAAAGCGGCGGGGCTTTCGCCCTTCACCTTTGAGTTTGAAAACGGCAAAACCGGAACCATGTCCTATTACACGGTGCCGGAAGAAATCTATGATGATCACGATGCGCTAAGCCATTGGACGGAACTGGCGCTCGCCGCTGCGCGCCGCGCAAAAAAGCCAAGGAAAAAGGCGAAAAAGAAAACGGCTAAAAAAAACAAGAAAAAGTCAGCCAAGAAATAACGGAACAATCATGCCCCCCATCCGTGTCTACTACGCTTTTCGCAGTCCCTATTCCCGTCTTGGTTTGCATGTGATTGACCGTGCCGGGCTCGATGTTGAACTCATTCCGTTCACCGGCCCGCCGAATGGCGTTCCGTTCAATGATCCGACGACCAACAAACCGAAGGCGGCCTATTACCAGCTTGATGCGCCGCGGATGACCATGCGCATGGGGCTGCCGATTGCGCTGCCCGATCCGTTCGATGTTGACTACACGCCATCTTACAAAGCGGCGATCGCCGCTGACGCCGCCGGCAAAGGCCTTGCGTTCGCAATTGCGGTGTCTGACGCCCGTTGGGGCGAAGGGAAAGATATCTCAGATATGGACGTAGTACGGACATGCGCCGAACAAATTGGCTGGAGCGCCGACGAGGTCGATACAGCGCAAACAGCACTGTCCGTAGGCAAAGCGCTCGTAACTCACCGCAAGCTCATCGAAGAAGACGGCGTCTTCGGCGTTCCCTTTGCGGTGATGGGCGCCTCAAAATATTGGGGCCATGACCGGTTTGAGTTGCTGGTTGAGGAGGCGAACGCCAGCACCCCTTAGGTTTTTAACGACAATTTGCGCTCGCCCGCCTTTTTGCCCAGAATACGCCAATTAGAATCGCCGGCACGCTGCGGGAGGGCGCATTGGCGGATATCTTCATCTCATACGCCCGCGAAGATCGGGAGAAGATCGAAAAGCTTGCGTCGAACCTCGAAGACGAAGGCTATTCGGTCTGGTGGGATCGGCAAATTGTTGGCGGCGCGGAATACGCCAAGGATATCGAGCACGCGCTTGATGAAGCCAAAGCCGTCATCGTTGCCTGGTCCGCAGATGCAAATGAGTCCGGATGGGTGCGGGATGAAGCCTCGCGCGCGCAGCATCAAAACAAACTGGTGCCGATCAGGCTTGAACATGTCGAGCCCCCCATGGGGTTTGGCCAATATCAGGTGATCGATTTTGAGAGCGCCTGGCGCCACGCAAACGCGCCAGAAATGGATGATCTCAAACGCGCGATCGATTTGCATATCTCAGGCGATGGGTCATCGGCGGCGCTCTCGTCATCTGCGCCTCATAAAAGTTCGCAATCGGTGTTTTTTGAAAAGCCGGGAATATTGGCGGCGCTTGGCGCCGTTGCGCTCGTCGTGGTGTTGGGTCTTATCTTCTGGACGCAGCGTGGGCCGTCGGAAGAGACAACGAACACGCCAGTCGCAGCGACGGCAATTTCCGACAAATCCGTCGCCGTTTTGCCTTTCATTGATCTCTCGCCGGATCAGGACCAGGCATATTTCTCCGATGGTCTTTCTGAAGAGCTGCTCAATCTCCTTGCAAAAGTTCCAGACTTGCGCGTTGCGGCGCGCACATCGTCTTTCGCCTTCAGGGGAAAGGAAGTTCAGACATCAGAGATTGCCGAGGCGCTGAAAGTCGGTCACGTGTTGGAGGGCAGCGTCCGCATGGCGGGTGAGCGCGTGCGGATTACCGCCCAGCTTATCGACGGCAAAAACGGATATCATCTGTGGTCGGAGACATATGACCGCACCATGGACGATATTTTTGAGGTGCAGGACGACATCGCAGCGCAAATCGTCAAAACGCTAAAAGTCAATATTCTCGGTCAAACGCCGAAAGCCTATGCCACGGATGCAACCGCCTACGCCCTATATTTAAGAGGCCGGCACTTGCATCAGCAATTCACGCCCGAAGCGATGAAAGAAGCAGAGGAGCTGTACGGCCAGGTCGTCGACATTGATCCTGACTACGCGCCTGTCTGGACCAATTTAAGCAGCATTTACATCAACCGGATGATCGGCGGCGACCTTTCCCTGGATGTGGGCTGCAAGCTCGCAAGAGACGCTGCGCAAAAAGCCCTCGACATTGATGAAACATTTGCGGCCGGTTACGCCAAACTCGCGTCGATCGCACAGGGCTGTGACAAGGATACGCAAGCGGCGGCCAAGTATTTTGAGCAGGCGCTGGGGATTGATCCCAGCAATCCGGCAATTTTGGGTGATGCGGCGGTGCTGGCGGAATCGCTTGGCCGTTTGGAGCTGGCGATTGCCTTGAAAGAACATCAAGTCGAGCGGCAGCCGGTGGATGCGATCGCCCACAACAATCTCGCGCTCGCATATTACTTTGCCGGCCGTTATGACGAAGCTGAAGTGGCTATTCGAACAGTCATAGCCGTCAGTCCAGACTATATGGGTGCGCACTACCGCCTTGGGGCAATTCTATTAATGCGCGGCGATGCTGCGGGAGCGCTTGAAGCGTTCTCTCGAGAAAAAGACGACGAATACCGCACGAAAGGTTCAGCCCTTGCGCATTTTGCATTGGGCGACACAGACGAAGCCGATGCTCAGCTAGAAGCCCTAATCAAAGGTTGGGGCGAGGTTTGGCCGACGGAAGTCGCGCAGGTCTATGCTTATCGCAATGAAGCCGATCCGGCGTTTGAGTGGCTCGAAAAAAGATATGAGAAAGACGGGCCCGGCGGTTGGGGCGAACAGAAACTCGATCGGTTGCTCGATAATCTGCGCGACGATCCGCGCTGGGAACCCTTCCTGCAAAAGATGCAGGTGGCGGACAATCAGCTCGCCAAAATCGAGTTCAACATAACGCCGCCCTAGAGCGCGTTGTGTACGGCATGGATTGAACGAAGGTGGTCTCACGCGCTCAAAACAAAGATTCTAGAGCCGTTTCTTGACTCTCATCAAGTGCAAACGGCCCTAGCCTGCAGCCCGTTGATGTTCGTCTTCAGCTTTTCCGTTTTCGCTGATCACGCAGTTTCGGCCGGCTTCTTTGGCCGCATAAAGACATTTGTCAGCGCGCTCGACCATGCTTTCGCTCGTATCTTCTTCACTGTGCGCTGAAATCCCCATGGACATGGTGACGACGCCAAGGTCTTCATCAGTGCGCCGCTTTTTAAGGCGTCGGGATTCCACTGCAAATCGTATCCGGTTGGCGAGCATTTCAGCGTTTTCCATTGTCGTACCCGGCAGGATGATGGCGAATTCCTCGCCGCCATAGCGGGCCAGCATGTCTTGACCTTTGACATTGGCGTTCATGACTTCAGCCACAAGCCGCAGGACCTGGTCGCCGGTCTGGTGGCCCCATTTGTCGTTGAAGCTCTTGAAGTGATCGATGTCGGCGAGCACCAGGGCGAGCGGCTCGTTGTTTTCCGACGCGTGTTTGATCTCTCGGGCAAGCGCCTTGTCGAACTCGCCGCGATTGGCGACGCCGGTGAGGGGGTCTTTTTGCGCTTCCGCCTGGATGTGTTCGACATTGCGTTGAAGGGCGGCGATTTCGCCTGCTGAATCCGCAAGCCGCGTTTCGAGCTTTTCGTTTTCTTCCCGCATTGATTTGGTAACGGCGATCACGTCTTCTAGCAATTTGCCGACAGCCGGATATTCTTCGGTCGTCTGACGGAGCTGTTCATTGATGCCGGTCAGGGTTTCATTGTGATCATGGGCGTGTTCGCCGGTTTCCTCGATGGCGTCGTGGAGTTCGGAAACCTCTTCGCGGAACCGCGTGACGATGTCGATGACATCACGTGATAAGTCGGCGCGCTGAATATATTTCTTGTAGAGTTCGTCAAGCTGCGTCTGGGTGATGTAGCCTTCTTTGTCCGTTGCAGCCTGCATGTCGCGGGACAGCGCCGGATTCTTTCCGTCTACATGCGCACACCAGATTTCGATATTGCGCGGACTTGCGGCCAGGCCAATTTTTTTAAGCGCGCCCAGCGCTAATTCCGCAACCCGATGTGACGCTTCTACGCCTCTCGCCATGGATTTCTACCCCGTCTCGAAAAAACCCTGAAATAATCGACGGTTTGACGTTAGAGGGGCGGCGTAAAGAACGCCTAAACGAGTTATTTTGTTAAAGGTGTCTTAAGCGGGCGCTCAGCATTGCAAGATTTCCCCGCATCATCCGGCGATTTCCCGCAACAGAAAGGCTGGCACATGATCGCCAAGGCCGACAGTTTTCTTAGTGGGCTGCTTGTCGCCGTGGTGTTTTGCGCTCTCGGCCTTGCGTAGCTTGTTCTTATCTTCCGGCGGCGTCTCAGATCGGGATTGGCGCCGCGACCCGCCGCCAGACTTCCGCGATTTCTTCTCACCGGTTTTGGCGCGCGTCGGGCGGCGGCGGTCGCGTTCTTTGGGCGCGTTTTCGAAGAAGGCGGCAAAGTCGAGCGCCTCGATTTCCTTCAAATTAATGGTTCTCAAAATCGCGTCCAGGAATTTCGTATCGGCGGGCGTGACGATCATCATCGCAGCGCCTTCCTTGCCGGCGCGGCCGGTGCGCCCGATCCGGTGCACGTAGTCGTCTGAATGGATCGGCACGTCATAGTTGAAGACGTGGCTGACGTCGGGAATGTCGAGCCCGCGCGCTGCGACATCGGACGCCACCAGAAACTGAATTTCGTCATTGCGGAATTTGTCTAGGGTTTCCATCCGGAAGGCCTGGGCAAGATCCCCATGGATTGGCCGCGCGTTGAAGCCATGCTTTTGCAGCGACTTCGAAACAATATCGACCGTCGATTTGCGGTTGCAAAAGATGATGCCGTTTTTAACGCCGTCCTGACCGAGAAGCTCGCGCAATACTCCGCGTTTTGTCT
>JANQOV010000143.1 GCA_028285645.1 Hyphococcus sp. | reverse complement strand
TTAGAAACTTAAGCCGCGCGGGCGTTGCGTAAAACAAGTCGCGCACCTCAATGCGGGTCCCGTGGCCGCCAAACGCCGCTGGCGCAGGCGCGTCCATCTTCCCGCCTTCGACCTTGAGGCTCCAGGCTTCGTCTTCGCCTCGTGCGCGCGACGTAATGGAAAGCCGCGCCACCGCACCGATGGAGGGCAAAGCTTCGCCACGAAAGCCCATGGTGGCGATGTTTTGCAGATCGTATTCGCCGCCAGCGCTGGGGACGAGTTTTGACGTTGCATGGCGCTCGACCGCCAACGTCAGATCATCAGGCGTGATGCCGCACCCGTCATCTGTCACGGTGATGAGGCTTTTGCCGCCATTTTCAATGTCGATGGAAATCCGCGCCGCGCCAGCGTCAAGAGCGTTTTCCACAAGCTCCTTCACAACAGCGGCGGGACGTTCCACCACTTCTCCGGCGGCAATGCGGTTAACTGCCCCGGGCGGGAGACGATGGATGATGCTTTTTGCGCTTTGCGTTTTCGAAAGCTGATTCGCCATGAGCAATTATCGCTGACCGGCGCAGTTATGCAAAGCGCGCCTTTTAAACAAGGCGCGCTAGATATTCCCGATAATAGCGTTTGAGCGTCGGCTAAAAAACGCCGGGCAGATTCAAAGTCTTCGATTTTTTGATTTCAACTTCGCCTTCTTCGCCGATCGCTGTTTTGATCGCTTCCCGGCGCAGGGCGAGCCACTCCTCCGGATTATCGACTCGCAGGGGCGCTGCCGAATCGTCGATGTCATTGCCGACAAAATTCCAGAACATGAGCTGATTGGCGAGGCTGCGATCCTTTTCGGCGCGGCCGCCATTTTCAGCGTTCAACACGCTGCGAATATTTGCATCAGCGCCCAAGGCCCCGGCCTTGCGCAACAAGAGCTGTTCGCCAACGCTTGGCGGCGCGGCGGACGCGTCGCCCAACAGAACCTGCTGCGCCCGCTGCGAAGGCGAAAGCTCCTGCGGTCGTGTTTCGCCCGGTCTTGGCGGCTTCAGCGCATAATCGGGGGGCACCACGAGCGGCGCCTTGGTGGCGATGGCGAATTCATCAGGCGGGTTTTTGCCGCCGCCGACGGCTTTCGAGATGCCGCAACCGCTCAGCAGCAATCCTGCACCGGCGAGCATAAGAAGGGTCAAAGATGATCTTGAAGTCATTGTCGTCTGTCACTCCAACAGGTTACGCGCCCGCCCGGCTTTGCGAGATCAGCGTCTTATATCGCCGCTCCCTGGGCGTTGCAAAGCTTCTTCTATGGCCACAACGCGTGGGCAGGCATTTCTAGTCCCAGATTCAGGCCCTGACTGCCCTGTGCAGCCGACTTTTGCACGGGCCTAGAAGTCTAGTCTGCCGGTTCTGTCTTCTTGTCGCCCGCCTGATCGCGGGTCTGCCAGGCGTCAAGGATCAACAGCGCAACGCCGATATTGATGGACGCGTCGGCGATGTTGAAAACCCAGGGGAAATAGAGCCCCGAGAAATCCAGAAAATCGACCACAAACCCATAGGCGATCCGGTCATAAAGATTGCCCAGGGCGCCGCCGACGATAAAGGCAATGCCCACCGCCGGGACGGGCCGTTTCAGCCGGCCAAGCCAGATCATAAGCCCAGTGGCGACCGCCGTTGATATCAACGACAGAAGAATGCGGGACGCCATGCCGCCCGCCAGCAAGCCGAAGCTGGCGCCGCGATTTTCAACATAAGTGAGGTCAAAGATCGCCGACAGATCGATCTGGATCCGCCGCGGCAACTCGACCACGTGAACGATCCAGTATTTGGTCAACTGGTCCAGCGCCACGATTACGCCTGCGCCGATCAGCCCGCGCAAAAATAATGGATTTGCGCGGGCGTCTTTCCACCATGCCTTCGCCTCGCCCGGCCAGGATTTAACGTTGAGATCCATTACGCAGTTTCGGCCTTTCCAGCGTCAGCGGCGGCAACCGCGTCGGCGCAACGTTCGCATAGATCCTTAAATGCGCCGTTCGTGCCGACTTCCGGCAGGATACGCCAGCAGCGCACGCATTTTTCACCGGTCGCTTTTTCCGGCGACACCGTAACGCCCGACTCATCCCCCTCAAGGCGGAAGGCGCCCTCGGGACCCGCTTCGTTTTTGAGCTGAGCGCCGGAGGTGATGAAAAGCTCCGCCGCATCGAGCCCGTCATAAGCGGCGCGGAGATCATCATTTTCGACATAGACGACCGGCGCTGCTTCAAGGCTTGCGCCGATGCGCTTTTCGTTGCGCTCAATTTCGATCGCTCCAGTGACCACCCGCCGCACAGCGCGGATCTTGCGCCATTTTTCGCCCAACGCATCATCGCGCCATTCTGGCGGCGTCTCAGGGAAAAACTGCAAGTGGATTGATCCGTCTTCTGACGGAAATCGTGATAAGCAAACTTCTTCCATCGTAAAGACGCAAATCGGCGCGAGCCAAGCCGTTAGGCGTTCAAAGACAAGGTCCATGACGGTCCGCGCGGCCCGGCGGCGGGCCGCGTCCGGCCGGTCGCAATAAAGACTGTCCTTGCGGATATCGAGGTAGAACGCCGACAAGTCGAGCGAAGCGAAATCAAAACAACTTCGCCAAACGCCCTTGAAGTCGAACGCCTCGTAAGACTTGCGGATGTCTTCGTCTAGCACAGCGAGGCGATGCAGGACGTATTTCTCAAGCTCGGGCATGTCGCTCGCCGGCAGCCGCTCGGCGTCAGCAAAACCGTCCAATGCGCCCAGCAAGTAACGCAGCGTGTTGCGCAGCTTGCGGTAAGCGTCCACGGCCGAGCCGATGCTTTCCTTGCCGATGCGCAAATCGTCGGAATAGTCGGAACTTGCCGTCCAGATGCGCAAAATGTCAGCGCCATATTGCTGGATGACGTCCGCTGGGTCGGTCACATTGCCGAGGGACTTCGACATTTTGCGCCCCGCTTCATCGAGGACGAAGCCATGAGTCAGCACTGCATCATAGGGCGCGCGGCCGCGGGTGCCACAGCTTTCAAGGAGCGACGATTGAAACCAGCCGCGATGCTGGTCCGAACCTTCAAGATAAAGATCGGCCGGCCATTTCAAATCTTCCCGTTGCTCAAGACAAAAGGCGTGAGTCGATCCTGAATCGAACCAGACATCCAAGATGTCCTCGACCTTTTCGTATTTGTTGGCCGAATAGTCCGGACCCAGAAAGTCTTGCGCCGGGGTTTCAAACCATGCGTCAGCGCCGCGGGCGTTGACCGCCTCGATAATGCGCGCATTGACGGCAGGGTCGTTGAGCGGCTCGCCGGTGTCACGGTCCGCGAACACCGTGATCGGCACGCCCCAGGCGCGCTGGCGCGAAACCAGCCAGTCGGGCCGCCCCTCGACCATGGCGCGGATGCGGTTCTTGCCCTGGGGCGGGGTGAACTCAGTATCGTCGATGGCTTTGAGCGCCGTATCGCGCAAACCGCCTTCGCCCGCGGCCCCGAGCCGAATGAACCATTGCGGCGTGTTGCGGAAAATCACCGGCGCTTTGGACCGCCAGGAGTGGGGATAGGAGTGCGTCAGCCGACCTCGCGCCAAGAGTTTTGCATGCTCGATCAACGCCTCGATGACGCGCTTGTTCGCGTCGCCGTCCTTGCCCTTTTTCTTGCCCTCCGTGACGATGACTTTCGCGCCTTCGAAACCCGGCGCTTCATCCGTAAAGGCGCCGAACTCATCAACCGTATGCGGAATTTCGGAGTCCATGCCGAACGCGCTGACCCAGGCGATATAGTCTTCCTGCCCGTGGCCCGGGGCCGTATGAACAAAGCCTGTCCCCGCTTCATCGGTTACATGATCGCCGGCGAGCAGCGGCACGTTGAATTCATAACCGCCGCCAAACCCTTTGAGGGGATGCGCGCAGACAACGCCTGCAAGGTCGTCAGCCGAAACATCTGAAACGCGGTTCCATTCAGCGATCAGCCCCGCCTCGCGCACGCTTTCCGCCAAAGCATCAGACAGGATCAGTTTGTCGCCCTGCTTCGACCAAGGCTCGAAGTCCGTCTCCTGCATCTTCGTGACTTCATAAAGCCCGTATGAGAGCTTTGGCCCATAGCAGATCGCCCGGTTGCCGGGTATCGTCCACGGCGTCGTTGTCCAGATGACGATGGAAGCGTCCTGATGCGCGCCTTGTGTAATCGGAAACTTCACCCAGATCGTGGTCGACTGGTGATCGTGATATTCGATCTCCGCTTCCGCCAGCGCTGTCTGCTCAACCGGGCTCCACATCACCGGCTTTGAACCGCGATAGACCAGGCCCTGCTCCACGAATTTCAAAAACTCGGCGACAATCATCGCTTCGGCGTCGAACGCCATGGTCGTATACGGATTTTTCCAGTCGCCCTCGATGCCGTAGCGCTGAAACTCTTCGCTTTGAACGCCAACCCAGCGCTCCGCATAAGCGCGGCAGGCGGCGCGAAACTCGCCCGTCGGCACGTCGCGCTTTGCTTTGCCTTTAGCGGCGAATTCCTTTTCCACCTGCCACTCGATGGGCAGCCCATGGCAGTCCCAGCCGGGCACGTAATTGGCGTCATAGCCGAGCATCTGGCGCGAGCGCACCACAAGATCCTTCAAAATCTTGTTGAAGGCGTGACCCATATGCAGGTGGCCATTGGCGTAGGGCGGGCCGTCATGGAGGATATATTTCTCCCGTCCCTTCGAGGCCTCACGCAGGCGCTTGTATAAATCTAATCCCGCCCAGCGCTTCAGCCATTCCGGCTCGCGCTTCGGCAGACCTGCGCGCATGGGGAAATCCGTCTTCGGCAGGAACAGGGTTTCTTTGTAATCGCGGGACTTGTCGCCACCGCTATTCGATGCATCCGGCATCGCACATCTCTTCTGAAGCAAATTTGTATTGGAAGGTTCAGTCAGGCCCGGTCCCGGGCGCCTTTGTCAAGCCTTGCGTGGCTTCAAGCGCGCCGACCCGGGCTGGTAATTCGAATAGCCGGAATTATGACCTGACCGCGATGCATCATGGCGCGGGTCTTACCAGACCTTTTGGGATGCGGCCAATGGTTTTCTGCTGTCCGCGAGCGCTCCATCGAACGCCAAGCAAATAACTGGGGATATCACTGGGGATAAGCTGTTTGTCGTTTGTGCGCGGTTTGTGTGTTTCCGCGCCAACGCAAAGGTGGTTGAGACACGCTTGGGCATACTGTGTATGACTTGTGTGTGCGCTGGGGAGTTTTCCGGAGATAATAGAAAACTACGCGCGACAGGCGTCGTCGCGCTAAGAGCGCATTGCGAGACTGAACGCACCCACAGCGTCGGCTCAGCCGGTGGCGTCCACCCAGCCAACGCCGCAAGTTCAGAGGCAGCACCAGCTTTAGTTCTACGCTGGACGCCCAAAAAAAGTGAGTGAGCGCTCACTCCAATCTGTCCTTCACTTTCTAGGTGATAGTTGCAACGCTGCCGCCCAAAACCAAAGCTAGCTCTTTGCGGAACCCTTTGGGTCGACAGGTCGCCAGACGAAACGCCCTAAATCAGCTCAAGCAGATAAACGCGGTTTTCGTCCGCCTCGCAATACATCGCCCTGCTCCAGCTTTCGCCGCGATTGTTTTCCGCCATCACCGTTGCGGTAATGCGATAGGCGCCGCCGACATTTTCCGCGGTTTCGGGACGCGCCGGCGCCGCCAGAATGAACCCGCGATTGGAAAGCGCCCGGCGCGCATGCTTCGTACACGCATCATAGGCGCCGCGATAGGAAATCGAGATCGGCCCCGGGCCGTCAGCGCCGAGAGGCGCGCCGCCTTCGAGTTCCCGCTCAAGCGCATCATCAGAAGTATTACCTTCGCCATTATCGTCATACTCCCGCTCAGGCAGGTATGACCGGTCTTCATAGCCGCGGTCTTCGTAGTCGCGATCATCATAACGCCGCCGCTCATAGCGGTCATAATAGCGGTCGCGATAATACCGATCCCGGTAGTAGCGATCGCGATAATAACGCTCTTCTTCATAGCGCTGGCGCTCTTCCGCCCGGGCTGCTTCGCTTAAAAGAATGGCGCCGCCGATGACGCCCAGGGCAATCGCTGCGCCCTTGCCGCCGCCGCCACGATGATAACGCCGGTGTTGACGGTGATAGCCGCGATGACCGCGATAGCCGGCGGCGTAATAACCGCCGCCATAGCCGCTATAAACCCCAACGCTGTAACCGCCGCCGCCAGCGAACGCCGGGGCGCTGGCGCCAAAAACCGTGGCCGCCGCGGTGAGCGAGATCAACACCTGCTTAAGGCGTTTGTTCAGGGAAACGGTTTTTTCGGGTCGTTGTTGAGCCATAACGCAACCTCCAAAGCCGCGCGCATTGCTGCGGCGCGGCGTACCCTAGCCCATAACTCATGATCCTGCTCGATTATGTCCAGAATGTGACGGCAAAAAGCGCATTCACGCGAGTTTTTCGCGAGCAACGCGGCAATCTTCCTCGATTTGACGTTTTAACGCTTCAAGACCGTCAAACCGCTGTTCATCGCGAATGAAATCCAGAAACGCCACCTCGATCTCGGCGCCGTAGAGATCGCCTTCAAAATCAAAAAGATGCGCCTCAAGCAGCGACGCAGCTGCGCCGACGGTCGGACGACGCCCAAAATTCGCAACGCCATTGAACTCTCCCGCCGGCGTCGAAGCCTTCACCGCATAAACGCCCTTGCGCGGCTCAATCAGCGCGCCAAGCATCAAATTCGCCGTTGCGAAGCCGAGATTGCGCCCGAGCTTTTGCCCTTCTCGCACAATCCCGCGAACGGCCCAGGGACGCCCCAGCATATGGGCTGCTGTTTTCACGTTTCCGTCGCGCAAGGCGGCGCGTACCTGGCTGGAGCCAAATTTCTCCGTACCAAGATTTTCTGCTAGGGGATCGATAAGTTTTACACGCAACCCAGCGGCCTCGCCAAGCTTCACAAGCGCCTTAGCGTCGCCGGCGCGCTTTGCGCCGAACCGAAATTCCGTTCCTACAACAACGCCGGCAAGGCCAAGCCGGCGTCCGAGAATGTCGTTTACAAAGCTTTCTGGCGAAAGCGACGCCATGCGCTCATCGAAAGCGAGGCAAAAAACCTCCTCCGCTCCGTAGGTCCGCAAAGCTGCGTCTCGCTGCTCAGGGGTGGTCAAGAGAAACGGCGGATCGTCCGGTCGAAAAAAAATCCTTGGATGGGGATCAAAAACAACAACACCCGGCCGCGCGCCATGCGCTGCCGCAAAGCGCGCCGTTTCATCGAGCAAATATTGATGACCGCGATGAACGCCATCGAAATTGCCAATCGCCGCAATGAACCCGGCCCCAGGCTGGATTACGTCCCCTACCATGCCAACCGCTCCATTACCGCCTTGACGCTGACGCCAGCCTCTTTAAGCCGCGCGGAGACATCCGCCTCGCTGTGTTCGCCGTCATGCACGCCATCCGCGCCGCTCACTAATATGGCGTCGATGGATTGGGCGTTGGCGCCAGCGATATCCGTGCCAAGGCCATCGCCAATACAGAGCAATTTGGCGTTTGCGATTTTCTCACCGGCGGCTTCGTGAATGGCGTTAATTGCCAACTCGTAAATTGGCGCATGGGGCTTGCCGCCGAAAATAACGTCGCCGCCAAGGCCTTGATAAATCTCCGCCAGCGCTCCAGCGCACCATATGCGTCTTCCACCCCAATTCACGATGATATCCGGATTGGCGCACACCATGGGCAATTGCTTCTCAGCCGCTATGGTCAAAAGCGGACGGTAGTCCTCAGGTGTTTCGCTTTGATCATCAACCAGGCCTGTGCAGACGATAAAAGCCGCCTTTTCAAGGCTCGTGAAATTTACGTCCAGGCCCTCAAACAGCGCATCATCTTTGTCAGGACCGATCCTTAGCGCAGGCGCGCCTTCAAATTTTGCGATCTCGGCCCGCGTCGCATCACCAGAAGTGACAACGCAATCATAGGCCTCTCTTGGCAGGCCGAGCCGGTCGAGTTGCGCGGGAATAATCGACGACGGGCGCGGGGCGTTGGTTAAAATAATCACAGGCCCGCAGGTCTCGCGAAATTGCAGCATTGCCCCAGCAGCGTCAGGGAACAGGTCAACGCCATTGTGGATGACGCCCCATGCATCGCAGAGCAGGCCCCGATAATCCCGGGCAAGCCCACTAATCCCTGTGATGAATTCCGGCGTGCTCACCGGCCATGCGGATAGGGCCGCTATTTGCTGCGGTCAAGCGCCTGGCGCGGTTTCACGACGCAAGGGCTGCAGAAAATCCGTCAGGACGCTCGATCAAGTTGCGCGATCATGTCGCTGCGTTCCTCTGCGTTCGCCTTGAGGTAATGTCCCGCCGGGCGCGGCGCGCCAAAGAGCTCGCCCTGCCCATAGTCAATCCCCAAAGCGAGGATTTCCGGCATATCGTTTTCGACTTCAACTTTTTCGACGATCAAATCGATGCCGGCTTCCCGCAGGCGGTCTTTGAATGCCTTAACGCGCATCTGCGCCGACGCATCACCGCGGCTTTCCGCCAACAGCATCGCACTAGAGGCTTTCACGAAGCGGAAATTTTTGGAGCGCAATGCGTTCCAGTTGTGGTCCATGCGGCGAATATGATCCGCGGAAAATGCAAAGCCGCGCTTGGCGATGCCCTTCAGGTTCTCTTCCACTTTCGGGTGCATGATTTCAATCGCCGGATAGGTGAATTCAAAAACCAAACGCGGCGCGAGATCCTCGTTCGCGTCTAGGTAATCCGTAAACCGTGCAAAAAATTCAGTGTCGTAGATCGTCGCCGGAGAAATATTGCAGAAGACACGGTAATGCTGACTTTCCGGTCCCAGATTGCGCAAGGCCTGCACCGCGCGCAAAAGGATCATGTTATCGATCAGCCCGATACGGTTGGCGCGTTCCGCCGCTTCCAGATAAGAGCCGGGACGTAAGACCGATCCGTCAGCGTTTCGCAACCGGGAGAATGCTTCAAAATAGCGATGCTTTCGCTGCGGCAAGCTGACAATCGGTTGGAAATAAAGATCGAGCCGGTCATGCTCGATGGCGTCGCGGACCTGATCGAGCACTGCAGCATCCTCTTCGCGGACGCCGTCAACAGGCTCAAATTGAAGATCGGGCGGCGCTTTTGACTTAGAAGGCTTCTTATCGCCGTCAACCGCCTGAAAACGGGAAACAACACCTTGCAGCAGCTCGATTTCCTGCTGCCTGTTGCTGAGCGCAAACCCCGCCCGCGCATGCAAAATCAGCGACACCACCAGCGCCGCCGCCAGCCACATCTCAAGCCCGGGCTGAAAACCGGTTCTAACAATAAGCGCTAGCAGCAAGCAGGATGAAAACCCCGCCAGGAACAACACGGGAGCGTTGTATCGAGAGGTCTTCTGCCAGATGTTCATTCGTGCGCCTCATTTCCAACACCCAGCAGGTCAGCCGGGAAAGCTCAAAGCAACTCATTAAATTTTTTAGAAAATCATGGTTTAAAACCAATTAAAGACCCGCGAGGCAGCGGGTTAAAAACCGTTCAGACTTTTCTGCAGACAATGCAAAAAAAAACCCGCCTGACGGGTAATCAGGCGGGTCCGGAATTCAAGTCGCCAACTTCGGCGAAATTGTCGCGAGCACCTAGCTGTTAAACTGGTCGTCAATCGGATCAATAACGATCTCGACACGGCGGTTCGCCGTCTGTCCGGCCGTGGTCGAATTGTCCGCTATCGGACGTGTTTCACCATAGCCGACGGCCTGCAGGCGGCCAGCGGCAACGCCCTGGCTCGACAGATAGTTCGACACCGAAAGCGCACGCTGCTGCGAAAGCTGCATGTTGTAATCTTCCGCACCGCGCGCATCGGCGTGACCGTTAACCGTCACTGTCGTTTTGTCGAACTCCTGAAGGACGATGGCGACGGAGTTTAGAGTCTCATAGAATGCCGGTTTGATGTCGGCCTGCGCCGTATCGAACGTAATATCGGAAGGCATGTTCAGATAGATGTTGTCGCCGTCGCGAGTAACGGAAACGCCAGAATTCGCCAGCCTTTCGCGCAACTTCGCCTGCTGGCGATCCTGATAAACGCCGATCCCGACACCGATGGCCGCGCCCGAAGCAGCGCCAATGGCGGCGCCTTTGCCAGCGTTCCCAGCGATTGCGCCGATGATGGCGCCGGCCGCGGCGCCAGCTGCCGCACCGCCTGCGCCTGAAGTAACTGTTTTGCTCGCCTGTTTTTCACCGGTGTAGGGATTGGTCGTACAGCCAACGGCGAATATCGCGACTGCCCCCAAAATAAGCGCCTTCTGCATTGCCTTGCTCCTTTGCTCGCGTTGCAATGAAAGTTGAAACCTCAAGAAATTTCCGCCGCCTAGCCGCCCCAGAAGCCGGCAGAAACGCCAGCGCAATATGCGCCTATTGCGCGAAGTGCTGAATTAAAATCCGGTAATTGCGGGCCTGTCCTTGGACCGCGAAATCTGAGGCAGGCAAAGGGCAGGCGCAAAGCAAAGCCGCTGCGGCCCTTGACGCAGCACCGCCCGCCCCCTAAATCGCGGCTAGCACTCACTAAAGTCGAGTGCTATCAGGCGGCCAACGCCGCCTGAATTTTTGTTTAAACGGTTGTTTTTATTAAGGAAACACAACCAAGGGAGACACAGAAGATGGGTTTTCGGCCTTTACATGACCGCGTGCTGGTCCGCCGGATCGAGGAAGACGAGAAGACGGCAGGCGGCATCATCATCCCCGACACCGCCAAAGAAAAACCGCAGCACGGCGAAGTGGTCGCTGTCGGCTCAGGCGCCCGCGGCGACGACAACGAAATCATCCCGCTCGACGTTTCGGCAGGCGACAAGATCCTGTTCGGCAAATGGTCGGGTTCGGAAGTCAAAATCGATGGCGAGGAACTCTTGATCATGAAAGAGTCAGACATCCTCGGGATCGTCGATTAACGCTTGCGAAAATTATCAGTTTAAGGAGAAAAGAGAATGGCTGCCAAGGAAGTCAAGTTCGACGTCGAGGCGCGCGAAAAAATGCTGCGCGGCGTCGATATCCTCGCGAATGCGGTAAAAGTAACCCTCGGCCCGAAAGGCCGCAACGTTGTCATTGAAAAGTCTTTCGGCGCGCCGCGCACGACAAAAGACGGCGTGACGGTTGCAAAAGAAATCGAGCTTGAAGACAAGTTCGAAAATATGGGCGCCCAGATGGTGCGTGAAGTTGCTTCGAAAACAAATGACGAAGCAGGTGACGGCACAACGACCGCAACGGTCCTCGCCCAGGCGATCGTTAAAGAAGGCGCAAAATCTGTCGCCGCCGGCATGAACCCGATGGACCTGAAGCGCGGCGTTGACCTTGCCGTCACCAAAATCGTTGAGGACATCAAATCCCGCGCGACAAAGATTGCGTCCTCTGACGAAATCGCTCAGGTCGGCACGATTTCAGCCAATGGCGAAAAAGAAATCGGCGACATGATCGCCCAGGCCATGGACAAAGTCGGCAATGAAGGCGTCATCACGGTTGAGGAAGCAAAATCCCTCGACACCGAACTAGACGTCGTTGAAGGCATGCAGTTCGACCGCGGATATCTGTCCCCTTACTTCATCACCAATGCGGACAAGATGATCGCAGAACTGGAAGATCCTTACATCCTCTTGCATGAGAAAAAACTTTCAAACCTGCAGTCGATGCTGCCGTTGCTCGAAGCTGTTGTGCAGTCAAGCCGGCCGCTGTTGATCATTGCGGAAGATGTGGAAGGCGAAGCGCTGGCGACACTCGTTGTCAACAAACTCCGCGGCGGGCTAAAGATCGCAGCGGTTAAAGCGCCGGGTTTTGGTGATCGCCGTAAAGCGATGCTCGAAGACATTGCCGTCCTCACCGGCGGTCAGTTGATTTCCGAAGATCTCGGCATCAAGCTTGAAAACGTCACCCTCGACATGCTCGGCACATCGAAGAAAGTCGTCATCAACAAGGACGACACGACGATTGTCGACGGTTCCGGCGAGAAATCCGACATTGAAGCCCGCACCGGTCAAATTCGCCGTCAGATCGAAGAAACCACTTCCGATTACGATCGCGAGAAATTGCAGGAGCGTCTTGCCAAACTCGCCGGCGGCGTTGCTGTGATCAAGGTTGGCGGCGCAACAGAAGTCGAAGTGAAGGAACGCAAGGACCGCGTCGACGACGCGCTCAACGCAACCCGCGCTGCGGTCGAAGAAGGCATTGTCGCCGGCGGCGGCGTTGCGCTTCTTTACGCGTCAAAAGTGCTCGACGGCGTCAAAGGCGAAAACCACGACCAGGACGCAGGCGTCAATATCGTTCGCCGCGCCCTTCAGGAGCCGATCCGTCAGATTGTCCGCAATTCGGGCGGCGAAGGCTCAATCGTTGTCGGTAAGCTGCTTGAGCAGGACGACCTTAAGTTCGGCTTCAATGCGCAAACCGAAGAGTATGTCGACCTGATCGCGGCCGGTATTGTCGATCCGGCGAAAGTCGTCCGCACGGCCCTGCAAGATGCAGCATCTGTTGCTGGTCTCCTGATCACGACAGAAGCCATGGTCGCTGAAGCGCCGAAGAAAGATGGCGGCGGCGCGCCGGCAATGCCTGACATGGGCGGCATGGGCGGCATGGGCGGCATGATGTAGCCCACCCGCTCACATACTAGTTGCTTTGAAAGCGGCCTCTTCGGTCTTCGGAGAGGCCGTTTTTTTGCCTACAAAATCCCGGCTCTTAGAATGTCATGCATATGCACGACGCCAACCGGTTCGCCGTCCTCAAGGACAAACACCTGCGTTATTTTTTTCTCGTTCATCAACTGCAATACCGAGGCGGCAAGCGTTTCGGGCGTTACCGTCACCGGATTGCGCGTCATGGCGTCATCAACTTTTTCTGCCGCAACGCCAGTTGCTATGAGACGACGAATATCGCCATCTGTGATAATGCCGCACAGCGCACCGTCCTTGGCCACAACACCAACACAGCCAAGATTCTTTTTCGATATTTCGCTAAGCCCGTCGGCAAGCGGACTGCCCGAAAGCGTCAGGGGCGTCGCCGCCGGCCGGCTCATCAGATCGCCCGCGGTCTTGAGCATGGCACCGAGCTTACCGCCGGGATGAAAGAGCTTGAATTTCTTGGCGTCAAACCCGCGCGCACGCAACAACGCAACCGCCAGCGCGTCGCCAAGCGCCATGGTGAGCGTCGTCGACGTTGTAGGCGCATTGGTTTCTGCGCAGGCTTCCGGCAGGTCCGGTATCGCAAGAACAATATCTGCGGCGCGGCCAAGAACGCTTTTCGGATTGGCGGTCACGGCAATCAACAACACGCTATAAAGCTGCGTATACTGAACAAGATCGTCAAGTTCCGCTGTCTCCCCAGAGCGCGACAGCGCGAGCACAACGTCATCCGCCTGGATCATCCCAAGGTCGCCATGGCTTGCTTCAGTTGGGTGCACGAAATACGCCGCTGTTCCTGTGGATGAGAGCGTCGCAGCGATTTTGCGGGCGACATGACCCGATTTGCCAATGCCGCTGCAGATGACCCGGCCCTTTGCGGCGTCGATCCGGGCGACCGCTTCAACGAATGCATCATCAAGCGCATCAGCCAGCTTCAACAGCCCTGCGGCCTCAGCCCATAAAACCTCGCGGCCGACGCCAATGCTGTCGTCCTGCGGCCGGGAGCCCTCGATTTTGGTCTGTATTTCTTGTTCCGGTTTTCTGGTCGCCATCGGGCGCACGCCTCGCTATCCGTCTAACGTGCAGTCTATATCGGTTTTCAGTGTAAATTGAGGCTTTTCATCATCATTGCCGCTAAATTTAGCGCCGCCATTCAAGGCCGCCATTCACCCGTTTCCAACAAACGCCTGACAACGCCGGGAACGCTCGCCCTCCAGTCCGGCAATGCAATTCTGTAAGCCGCTTCGATTTTAGCGCAATCAAGCCGCGAATTGGCGGGGCGTTTGGCAGGCGTTGGATAATCCTCGGTCCTAATGGGCTTAACGCGCGCTGCCGGTCCGCCAGCGGCTCTGCTTACTTTGAAAATCTCTTCGGCGAAATCCGCCCAGGATGCTTCGCCCGCCGCAGTCATGTGGAAGACGCCCGTGTTGGCATTTGGCGCGTCGTCCGCCAGGCGGCGTGCGACCGCAAAGACGCCATCTGCAATATCAAGCGCGCTTGTTGGCGCGCCAATCTGGTCAGCGACAACGGTAACCTCATCGCACGTTTCGGCGAGGCGCAACATAGTCTTGACGAAATTGGCGCCGAACGGACTGTAAACCCAGGATGTGCGGATTATGACATAACTGGAATTGGCGTCGACGACTTGTTGTTCACCCGCCAGTTTTGACTTTCCATAAACGCCTAGCGGCGCTACTGGGTCATCCTCCGTATAGGGATTTGACTTGGCGCCATCGAACACATAGTCCGTTGACAAATGTATCAGTGGAAGCTGACGAATCGCCGTCGATTTTGCTAGGGCGCCGGCGCCGTCTGCATTGAGCGCAAAGGCCAACGTCTCATCGCTTTCGGCCTTGTCGACGGCTGTGTAGGCGGCCGCGTTGACAACAACAACCGGTTCTGTCTGATCGATGGCTACGTCAATGGTCTCCGGCGCCGTCAGATCAAGGGTCGGACGGCCCAATGCGATCGCTTCGACGTCAGCGGCTTTGGCGCGTTCCATCATGGATTGCGCCACCTGACCCGCGGCGCCGGCAATCAATACCCCTATGGTCACAACGGCAAACCCAAAGATTTGTTCAGGTTGTCGAAGGCATTGAGACTTTTCAAAACGTCTTCTAGCGCGTCAAGCGGGATCATGTTGGGCCCATCAGAAGGCGCATTATCCGGGTCCTGATGAGTTTCCATAAAAACACCAGCGACGCCCACCGCAACCGCCGCCCGCGCCAGCACCGGCGCAAAGTCGCGCTGGCCGCCGGAAGACGCTCCTTGTCCGCCCGGCTGCTGCACCGAATGGGTGGCGTCAAAGATCACCGGCACGCCATTGGCCCGCAATTCAGGAATCGCGCGCATATCAGAGACCAGCGTGTTGTAGCCGAAGCTTGCGCCGCGCTCAGTCACCATGATGTTGCGCGCGCCGAACTGAACGAGCTTGTCGATCACATTGCGCATGTCCCAGGGGGCAAGAAACTGACCCTTCTTGACGTTAATCGCGCGGCCGGTTTCCGCAGCCGCCATCAGGAGATCGCTCTGGCGGCATAAAAACGCTGGGATCTGCAAGATATCCGCGAAGGCTGCAACCTTTTCACATTGGCCCGGCTGGTGCACATCTGTCAGCACGGGCAGACCGATCCCCTCCCGCACTTCGCGAAAAACCTCAGCGGCTGCTTCAAGACCAACGCCGCGATAGCCTTTGCCGCTGGTGCGGTTCGCTTTGTCGAAGGACGTTTTATAAACGACACTGACGCCAAGCCTGTCCGCAAGGTCGCGAAGCCTCGTCGCCATCATCAACGCGTGATCACGGCTTTCCATCACACAAGGGCCCAAAATATACGCCGCCGGGCCGGCATTGGAAAACTCCACCTTGCGGCCTTTAGGGCTTTCAACTGCGACGACGCCATTTGCATTCGTTGTGATGGCGTTGTCCGGCATTAGGTGTTTCCTTCCAAGTAACGGCCCTCGCTGGGCGTGGTCTGCAATAACGCCTGCAAATACCTTCGGACAATAGTGGCGGCAATGCATGAATTTCATATCCCGAATGGCGGCGCTGTTCCAGAATTCGTGCGACAGTTGCGCGTTATGGCTAAGACGCCCGCAGCGGCTTACCTGCAAAGCCCTCGCCGGTTAGGCGCCGACATCAAAGAACCCGTCAACAGCCCTTTGCTTATGGTGGGTTTTGAAAGGACAAAAGGCCCATGAAAACCCTCGTGACCGGCGGCGCTGGATTTACCGGTCCGGCGGTCGTGCGAACGGCGCTGGACCGCGGGATGCATGTGGTCAATTTCGACAAGCTGACCTATGCGGCTAGTCTCGATAATCTAAAGGGCTGGGACGACAAACCCGGCTACGCTTTCGTCAAAGGCGACAACGTTCGCGACTGGCTTTTTTCTCGATGACAGACGAGCGCGCTATTTTGTCGGAAAAGGACGCTGGCGCGAGCGATTTTGCTTCGCCATTTTAATCCCGGATCCGCTCTCAAAGTTGCTCTAAGCGAGACGCCACGGCGGCTTGATACTGTTGTTGCGCCGCACAACCACGCCCTGTTCGCCGGCGCTTGCCGTTAACAGGCATTTTGCTAAGCTTATGGCGGGAATGGTGCGTAGGGTTTGGGGATGAGTATGAGAAGTGGCGGTAAAGCGCTTTTTAGCGCTATTTTTTTGAGCTTGTTATCGGGAAATGCGCTCGCGCAGGATGCGCCGGAGGAGACCCCGCCCGATATCGCCGATATCCTCATCGAAGAACCGCCGGTCGACTATTTCGATAAAGACAGTTTCGAAACGCGCACCATCGTCTGCCCGTTCAAGGACGAGGTTGACTACGAACCAAGCGATGTTTCTTGCGGTCTGCTTGAGGTTCCTGAAAACCGCGAAAAAGCGCGCCCGCGAAAGATCAACCTTCACTTTGTTAAACTCGCTGCAAGAGAGCCCGATGATTGGGATGCGGAAGAAAAAGGCGAGTGGCGAAAGCGCGACGATGCGGTTATTTACTTAACCGGCGGGCCAGGCGCAAAAGCTTCCTATTATGTCGGCCGCCTCAAAGATCACGGCGTGCGCGATACCCGTGATCTTTATATACTGGAGCAGCGCGGCATCGGTTTTTCAGACGATTTCTGCCCGCTTTATTCCAATTTCGACCCAGCAGCGTCAAACACGCCGGACTGGGATCAATATCAGCGCGCCGGCCTTGACGCGTTGGAGGCGTGCTTTGCCGCAGCGAAGGCGTCAAAAGTTGACTTGTCCGGCTATTCCACCATTGAGAACGCACGAGATGTGGAAGCGCTGCGCCGGGCGCTTGGCATCGACAGTTGGAATGTCTGGGGCATTTCCTACGGGTCCATTCTTGGCCAGGCCTATCTTAAGCAGGACCCGGAAGGCATACGCACCGCGGTGATTGATGCGATCGTGCCATTACAGCAGGATATTTCGTTCTTTAATGTCGCGCGGCATTACGATCGCGCTTTGACGATATTGTCTGACGCTTGCGCCGAAAACGAAAAATGCGCCGCGAGTTTTCCAGCCTTCAAAGAGCGGCTTAAAGGCGCAATCAAAAAGACATCCATGACGCCAATCGAAGTCGATGCTTTAGACGAAGAACTTTTTCCTTCCGGCAAGGGATATTTCTTTCATGACTTCATCGGCGGCGCGCCGTTTATGTTGCTTTATGAGCAAGACAATTATGCGACCTTGCCGGCTTTTATAGACGCGTTTGTTCGTTTGGTTGAGGAAGGCGACCATGCGCCGTTTCAAATGCTCACCGCGCCTCAGGGCGGCGGCATCGGCATCAGCCAGGGCATGTATAATGCGATCGCTTGCAACGATAATTGGCATGGCGCCATGAAACGCTCCCTGCAACAGGACTTTGCGGAATATCCTGTGCTGAGCATGATTTTTGGCGATCCTGAATTGATCGACGAACTAGCGCGCATCTGCAAACGCTACGGGGCGCAGCCGCGGCCTGCGGAAGATTACCTTGCAGTGGAAACAGGCATCAGAACCCTGATTGTGGAAGGCCAGATGGACCCGATCACGCCGCCGCCGCTAGCGAAAGAGATACTGGCGGGGTTTTCGAACGGAACTTATGTGGAGTTTCCTTTCGCCGGTCACGGCCCGACGCGTTCCGTAGAATGTGCGGGAGATTTCCTCACCAAGTTTTTTGATAATCCAGAAGGCGATCTCGATACGTCCTGTGTCGATGAAATGACGGCGCCGGATTTTGCAGGGCCGTTGTTTGAGACAAATGCGCTCACAAAACTTGCGACGATGGCGGCGGAAGATGAAAAGAAGGTCGCAGCGCCCGGCTTATGGCTTGGCGCGTCAGCACTCATTCTGATCCTTGGCGCGATCATCTACACGACTGCGCCAGTCGCCAGGCTGATTAACGGGCATACGGCAATGTCTACAGGCGGCGCGCGCATTCTCGCCTGGATAACGTCGCTTCTGGGCGCAGGCTGCGTCGCCGGCCTGGGCTATGCCGGTTACGCGACCTATGAGGCGAGTGAGCTCCTCTTGCTTGTCGGGCTGCTCGATTGGGCGCGGTGGTTCTCAGCCGCAGGCTTTGCGGCCGGCGCGTCAGGCCTTGTGCTGTTGTGGATGACGGTGCGGGCGCGGGCGCAAGCGCCATTGCCGATCGGCGTATTGCTTGGCCTCTTGCTCACCGGCATTGCCGGCGTTGCGCTGGCGCTGTTCCAGGCGGTGTTTGGCGTCCTACCGATTTGACGGTCCGGATCGGCAATTTTGCAGCGCGGCGCTGCGCCGTTACCTCTTTTTAAGTTGCTCCTTGGGTGCATTGCGCGCTCTGGTGCAGAGTATAGCGAAAGGACGAAGGATCATGGTCAATCGACGCCTTGCTGCCGCAGCTATTGCCGCATTTGGCTTCACCTTCGGCAACGCGCAAGCGGAAGATCCCGCACTTTATGATTTGTGGACAATGATCGACGATACGGAGACCATGATCGCCGTATCAGCGCATGAAAACGCCAAGATCGCATCTGTCGCCGCTGGAAAAAACGCTGGCGGTCTCGATATTCTGACGGCGGATGAAGCGCTTGCTTCCATGAAGGTGCTGCGCCAGCACATCGACAATCACAGCGTTGAGCGTATTCTCGCCAACCATAAGGCGTCAGATAAAAAACGCGTGAAAATCATTCAGCGCGAAGTGCTTGAGGAGAATGACGAGAAGGGCAGCGGCCACGAAGTCATTATCGAGCAGATCGAAAAAGACGCCGAACATAAAGCTGACGCCGGCGCAGAAATTCACATTGAAAAATCTGTCGATGCGAAATCGCTGAAAGCTGATAGCGACAAGATGGACGCTGCAAAAAAAACTGTCATTCAGACCAACGAAAACGGCGTCGGGAAAAAGATAGTCCTGGTAAGCGGCGCTGATGCTGAAACGGCCCGCGCTTTCATCCTTGAAGCGGAAGGCCTCACGGAAGAAGAAAGAAAGGCCATGATCTCAAGTCTCGACCTTTGAAGCCCCCCAACAATTAAAGGGCGAGACGGACAAGCCGGCGCGGCGCCTCTGACCCGCGCCGGTTTGCTTTCATGGGGTTGAAAAACAAAGCTTGAATTGCGGCGCGGCATTCGGCAGGTAGGCGGACAAAACAACTGGACGCCCGGCGATGGCAGAATTCTTACCCGCTTTTCTTACCGCCTTTGTAACGCTCTTTATCGTGATCGATCCGGTCATGGTCACACCGATTTTTGCGAGCCTTACGCGCAAGGAAACCCCGGCAAAGCAGCGCCGGATAGCGCTGGAGGCGGCGTTCATCGCTGCATGCCTGCTTACTTTTTTTGGGCTTGCCGGGAACGTGATGTTGCATCATCTCGGCATCTCCATGGCTGCGTTTCGCACCGCTGGCGGTATTTTGCTTTTTCTCATGGGCTTTCGCATGTTCTTCGAACCGGATGGAGAGCTTGAAGCCAAGACGCCGGGACCAAAAGCGGCTGCGCGCGACAACATTGCATTTTTCCCGCTGGCCATCCCCCTCATGGCGGGGCCCGGCGCTATTGCATCGATCATGCTGCTGATGGGCCCCGATCAGAACTGGATCGGACGCGGCGCCGCATTAAGCGCGGCTTACGTTACACTTTTATCCGGGGTCGTCATAATGGCGTTTGCTGGCAAGATTGCGGATGCGCTCGGCCGGACGGGCATGAACGTCATTTCGCGATTGCTCGGTATGCTGCTGATGGCGCTTTCAACACAATATGTGTTTGATGGCGTGCGCGTTGGCATACTGGAGAAAATTCCCGCGTCTTGATCAGCGCAGGGACGACGCCTTGGCGCCTGCAGAATTAAAGCTGGCTTTCCAGCAGTGATTTTGTTGCGGCGAAACCATTGCCGCCCGGCTCGGCGCCGAACCGCAAAGTATGCCCGCTGATCGAAGGACCGGAGCCATCGCCTGCGCATACGAAACGGGTGATGCGCTTGGCGCGGTTGCGCCCATCGGGGGTCCTGCAGATCGACTCCAAAGCCCCTAGGGCTCCGTCGCAAGATGCGGCAAGGCTGACGTTCTCGGGCCAATTCGCAGCAGTTCTCCAATCAATGCTCGCCTGAAGAGGCATCTGACAAATAGAGCTAGTGTACCCCGCCTCTTCTGCCAGAGCCGCATTCTCCGCTTCCTGGGATCGCAATTCGCGTAGGGATTGAGCATCGGCGCGCGCCGCTATCGCTGCGATCGCCAACAGGGCGACCAGCGACAACTTCAGGGGCTTCGCACCGACACAGGTCATGCAATCAGTATAGTCCTTCTTTGCGGCCCTTCTTAGACGAAAATTCCTAAATTTCGCCCAAGTAAGATCCTTAAAGCGCATCCTCCAGAAAGCGCCGGATCGCCGAGGACGAAGGGCGGCTTTCTACGCCGCCGGTCGGCGCATACTGAATTTTCAGTACGTGCTCATCTAAAGTTAACGAAGGCGCTTCTGCGGCTTCGAACTGAACTTCTTCAATGCGGCTTGCGATAATGCGCGCGCCTGTAGGATCGGCAGCGACAAGTTTTATGGCCTTTGCCGCCATCACGACAGCGTCTGCAAGAACCGCTGCATTTTGCCCTTCGGGCGGGGCCTCGCCAACGTTAAACACGATCGGCGCGCCGGTCGCCGCGCTGATCAACGCAGTTGCCGAGCTGGCGCGCCGCAGAGCTGTGTCAAAGTCTTCGAATATCAATGCGAGCGTACGCGTCTCGCCGAATGATTTCGACGCCGCAGATCCCTGATTATCGCCCGGCCAGAACACAGTGGCGCCGCCATAAGAGGCAATCCGCAACAAGGTCTCCCCTTCGTCATTTTTGTAAATCACATCACCACGGGGACCACGATTGGACGTTAGCCGATATATTTCGGCTGCTGGACCATAAGGATCAATGATGCATTCAAGTCGTGGGTCGTTTTCTCCGCACAGGAATTGAACACGCACTTCGCTGGTTAAATCTTCGAAAAGAAACGACCGGTCATCCGCCGCCAGCACGTAAAGCTCTATCTTCGAGCGCGCCTCTTGCGCATTCCGGGAGCGCTTGCGTTTGCCTACAAGCGCCGAAAAAGGATCGGAAGACCGGGCGATCAGGACGACGCTCCGCGGTTCTTCGATTTCGACAATGTACGCGTCTTCCGTGTTTCCTGGCTGCGCCGCCACAAGCGCTGGAAACAGAAGCAAAGCAGTCCCGATCGCCGCCGAAAGACCGGCGCCGCGCCAATGCTCAAAAAATGATCCAGGCTTGCTCATCGCTTCGCCATTTTACACTACGTGAGGCGTGCAAAACGCCCGTCTTCGCGCATTATGTATATGGGTTGAATTAGGCGAAATCCGGGCCTCCCCGCGCAGAAATAGCGGCGGTGGGATAACAGAAGCGTTATAAATTGGGACTTTTCTCCCTATCCAACGCAGTATTGACCGCCATTTGCGCTGATCACGGCCCCGGTGATGAAGCCCGCTTGATCACCCGCCAGGAACGCGCAACAGTCGCCTATCTCTTCCGCCGTACCGAGCCGTCCAACCGGTACCTGGGCGACGATGCTCTGCAGGACTTTCTCATCCATCGCCGCCACCATATCCGTCTCGATATAGCCCGGCGCCACCGCATTAACCGTAACCCCCTTGCGTGCGCCTTCCTGGGCGAGCGCCTTGGTAAATCCGATCATGCCCGCCTTGGCCGCAGAATAGTTGGTCTGACCCGCCTGACCCTTTTGACCGTTGATCGATGAGATATTGATGATGCGGCCGAAACCGCGCTCGCGCATGCCGGGAAACACTTGATGCGTCATGTTGAATACGGAGTCGAGGTCAGCGCGGATGACGTCATTCCACTGCTGCGGCGCCATTTTGTGAAAGAATCCGTCTCGCGTGATCCCGGCATTGTTGACAAGAATGTCGGTCGGTCCCTGTTCTTTTTCGATTTCCGCAACGCCGCCTTTGCAGGCCTCATAATCGCCGACATCCCATTTATAGACGTTGATGCCGGTTTCGTCTTTGAACTTTGACGCTGCCTCATCGTTGCCAGCATATGTCGCTGCAACGTTACAGCCTTGGTCTTTCAGCCGCTGCGCGATCGCTGCGCCGATCCCACGGGTGCCGCCGGTCACAATTGCATTCCTGGTCATCGATCATTCTCCCTTTTGAGTTCTGTTGTCACGCCGCCTTGATTTAACCCTCAACACACATGGCGATGCCCATACCGCCGCCGATACACAGCGTCGCTAACCCCTTACTTTTGCCTGATCGCTTCAACTCATAAAGCAGCGTCGTTAAAATCCGCGCGCCGGACGCGCCAATTGGGTGCCCGATCGCAATGGCGCCGCCATTGACATTGACTTTGTCAGCATCCCAACCAAGTTCCTTGCCGACGGCGAGGGCCTGCGCCGCAAAGGCCTCATTAGCCTCGATAAGATCGAGATCATCGAGCGTCCAGCCCGCCTTTTCAAGCGCCAGGCGGGACGCCGGCGCCGGCCCGATGCCCATGATCGACGGATCAACCCCGCAATGGGCCCAAGACGCTATGCGACCAAGCGGATCAAGGCCGCGGGCGCCGGCCTCGTCTTCTGACATGACCACCACAGCAGCAGCGCCGTCATTGATGCCTGACGCATTCGCCGCCGTCACGGTTCCGCCGTCACGAACAAAAGCCGGCCTTAGACCTGAAACGCCATCGATTGTCGCCCCTTCGCGAATATACTCGTCCTCTTCGAAGGTGATCTCGCCTTTGCGGGTTTTGATCACAACAGGCGTAATCTCGTCTTTGAACTTGCCGTCTTTTTTTGCCGCCTCGGCCTTGTTCTGACTGGCGACTGCAAACGCATCCTGTTCCTCCCGGCTGATCTGATATTTTTCAGCAAGGTTTTCTGCTGTCTGCCCCATGTGATAATCGTTGAAAGCGTCCCAAAGGCCGTCCGTGATCATTGTATCCGCAAAGGAGGCCGGCCCCATTTTCACGCCATTGCGCAGATTTGCGGCATGCGGCGCCAGCGACATGTTCTCGTGACCGCCGGCGACGATAGCTTTGGCGTCGCCTGAATTCACCGATTGCGCCGCCATGGCGACTGCGCGCAAGCCGGAGCCGCATACCTGGTTGATGGTGATCGCGGGACGCTCCTGCGGCACGCCGGCCCCCATCGACGCCTGGCGCGCCGTGTTTTGACCCTGCGCGGACTGCAGAACATGGCCCATAATCGCTTCGTCAATATCGCCCGCTTCAACGCCGGCGCGATCGACCGCCGCCTTGATTACTGTTTCACCGAGCGTTGACGCCGGCACGCTGCTCAAGGAACCGCCGAAAGATCCGACGCCCGTCCGCGCCGCCGAAACGATTACCGCCTTGCTCATAATTCCTCCAGATTCCGAACGAGGCGGCCTAAACGCGCTATTGGTCGCCCAAGCCGCTCCCGAAGTTCAATATAATCAACAGCTTATGCTTAAAGGCCGTATGCCGATTTGCGTAGCCATTTGTCGATTCCATGCTATAGCAATATTAGCAATTGCACAAAATTTTGGCGCCGCAGCAAAAACACCAAGAACAACCGTAAGCCGGCGGCATATCGGAGGACGCCTATGAGCGAGAAGAAAAATCCCGCGGACAAGCGCAAGAACGCTGACGACGACGTCATTGTGATCAAAAAATACGCGAACCGACGGCTCTACAACACTGCGACGAGCTCTTATGTGACGCTTGATTACCTCTCAGAGATGGTCAAAAATGGTGAAAACTTCGCCGTTTACGACGCCAAGTCCGGCGAAGACATCACTCATTCGGTCCTTACACAGATTATTTTTGAAGAAGAAAGCAAGGGGGAGAACCTCTTGCCCATTCAGTTCCTGAGGCAGTTGATCAAGTTTTACGGCGACAGCATGCAAAGTCTTGTACCTTCCTATCTGGAAATGAGTATGGAAGCTTTTGCGCGCAATCAAGAGACCATGCGCGAGCGCATGCTGGGCGCGCTTGGCGGAACCCCCGGATACGCCATGTTCGAAGAGACCATTCGAAACAACATGGCGATGTATGAGCGCGCCATGAAAATGTTCACGCCCATGAGCGGACTTTATGGCGACGCGAAGCCAGGCGGGGACGAGAAGAATAGCGGCCCTTCTGGCGGCGATGACGATATCAATTCGCTCAAGGCGCAGATGGCCGAGCTGCAAAGGCAACTAGACAAAATCGACAAAAAGGGCGGCTAAGGCTTTATTCAACGCGGCGCCGAGATTGAGTCCTAAACAATCCGGCAGGGCGTCGCCTTTAAAGACCGACATTTGCGTTGGATCGTTAGCTGTCAGCGCAGCTTGGCGCTACGCCCGCAACGATTGAACGGGCGGTTCGTTTGGCGCGCCGTGCGGCAGCCAATCCGGTTGCGTTTCCGGCTTGCCGAGCAGAAAGCCTTGTAGATAGTCAACGCCAAGCCCTTTGAGGAGCATGGCGTCGGCTTCATTGTCGACCCATTCTCCAACAGTCTGCATGCCGAAATTGCGCGCGAGGTCAAGCAGTGTACGGACAAAAAGCTGGTTCTCCCGCGAAGACGCAACACCTGTCACAAACGAACCGTCGATTTTCAGAATGTCGATATCGAGCGCTTTCAGGTTTCGGAAGGACGTATAGCCGGCGCCGAAATCGTCAATTGCGAAAGAACAGCCGAGTTTCTTGATTTCCGAGACAAACTCGATCGAGGAGTCGATGGCGTCGATGACCTGCGTTTCGGTTAACTCGACGGTGATCCTTTTCGCCAACGCCTGATTTGCGCGCAAATGCGATATATAGCCTTCCGCCCAGACAAAATCTTTGACGGTCTCCATAGAAATATTCACGTTGAGATGAATATTGGGGCAGACCGCAAGCGTATTCGTTGCAAGCTCCAACACTCTCCGGTCAAGCAGATGCACTAGCCCCAGGCGCTCCGCAGCCGGAATAAACTCCGGTGCAGGTATCTCCTGGCCGTCAGCGCCGCTCATGCGGATCAAACATTCGAATTTCCTCGGCACGTCCCCAAGATCTGCAGCGATCGGCTGAAAGGCAAGGCGAATACGCCGCTCATTGAGCGCCGTCAAAATCACGTCTGACATATGCGTGTTACGGCGACGCATGCTGACGACATCGGTCTGCTCGGAAAAGGCGGACCAGCTGGACCGGCCAAGACGCTTAGCCGCGTCGAGCGCAGCCTCAGCATGCGCCATCGCCATATTGGCGTCTTCCGCATGATCGAGAAGGCTTACCGCGCCGAGGCTGATGGAAACGGCGATGCCGCCGCGGTCGGTTTCCACGACCCTTTCTCGCGCCGAGTTCAAAAGTTTGACGCAGAGTTCGCGCAATCCTTCTTCGTCGCAGTCAGCGATCACAAGCCCGAATTTGGTGCCGGCAACGCGACCAATTTTGTCGTTAGGGCCGAGCACGGCTTTTAGCCGATTGGCGATCTCGACAATCACCGTGTCCGCAGCGTCGAAACCGAAGCCGGCATTCACAGCGCCAAGATCGTCGACCCCGGCCAGAAGGTAGGCGCCGGTCCTGTTTTCCCGACGTAAGACCTTGATCTCATCTTCAAGACATTTGCGAATGTGCGAGCGGTTCAAAATGCCCGTGAGTTCGTCATTAGTCGCCAACCAGGCAAGCTGTTGCTCTCGCCGCTTTTCGCCCTCAATCGACCGGATAACGCTGATCAAGCGTTTGCCAGCAGCGGTTTCAATCCAGCCGCCCCGCTCTTCCACCCAATGCTGATCGCCGTTGTCCTGGCGCAGCTGATACTCACAGACATAGCTTTGCAGGGCGCCCTCGAACGCACGCGTTCGTTCTTCAACAGAAACGCCTGAAAGATGCTCGTTAAATTGCGCCAGACTGGAGATCGCGTTTGCATCAGGCACGCCAACGATACGTGCGGCGGTTTCCGCATCAGACCAAGCAAGACTGTCGGTCGCCGGGTCAAACTCGAACATTGTCTGCAAGGACGGACATCCTGGCGCTGTTCCAACAAGGGTTCTTGCGCCTTCAAATTGTTCATGGCGAGCGACAGTGGCTTCGTCAGCCTTATGCTGGTTTCCAGCATTGCTGTTCGCTAACGCGTCGGCGTTTTCTACCATCAGACCCACTCTTGCGATTACAGTGAGAGCTTAAGGTCTGAGCCGTAAATAAAATTTGAAGTTTAGCCGCCAAAACTGCGGCCCGGTTCTTGCGCTGTAAGCGCATATGAAAGGAATTGTTAACCTTCCAGCAGTTTCTCGGCGCCAATTTGGGACGCTTGTCCCGGCGCGCCGGCAGACTGTTTCAGCGGCCCGCAAAGAGCCAGCGCCGTTGTTGAAGGCGTCGCCATCGCCGAGGGTCCGCAATTTCCGATTTCATCAAGATCGGCGCTTCGAAAACGAGGCCGCTCTGCGCGCCTACAAACAAGCGCGCAAAGCCAATTCCGCGGCGCCAACCGTCAACCTGGTTGTCTGATTTCAAGCGTTTACGATCCAACGCCGTCCGCCACCGACAAATCGCGTCGAGCAGTAACGGTGGTGACGATAAACCCGGCCATGAAATCCAGGAACGTCATCGACATAAAGATGAAAAAGACGGAATTGCCGAAGCCTTTGACGATGATGAACAACAGCAACGCCACCACGAACACCACGACCGACAAGGCGTGGTTCATGATCGATTCTGATCCGGTTTTGGTGGATCGCAACAACTCGATGAACAACAACCCCATCGACCCTACAAGAAATACGTCGCCTCCAGTCACTGTCCATTGATCGCCGGACACCATCGGTAGATTGACAAAGGACACATCATACCAAGGGACGCCGCCAGCATCGGCGGCGCCTGTCAGCGACAGAACGGCAAACACGACCAAGCTGATCGCAAGCAAGGGAAACATCTGATACATGACCGGCGAACTCCTTATTCCTGTGGCCCCCCGGGGACCGCGGTCCTTACGCTATCTTATCACAGTCTTCGTCGGGCTGAAGCGCTGAATCGCTCAGTTCGACAATAGTTTGCGGCGATCTGGACCGCCCCAACAGCCAGAAAACCCCCAGAATATCGCGGATCGCCACCACCAAACGCCCGAGATTACTGTATTTTGACGCCCCGTGCAGGCGCGGACGGTGGCTGACCGGCTTAAATACGACCTCATACCCCTCGCGTTGCATCAGGGCCGGCAAATAGCGGTGCATATGATCGAAATATGGCAACCGCAAAAACGCTTCCCGATAGAAAACTTTGAGCCCGCAGCCCGTGTCGGCGGCGCCGTCCGCCAGCAGCCGCCGGCGGAAACCGTTGGCGATGCTGGACGCGAGTTTTTTCGGCCCGGAATCCTGCCGATTCCGTCGCTCGCCCGCCGCCATCGCAGCCTCTGGCGGCGCTTCGCGCAGCGCCGCCCAGACCGCCGGTATGTCACAAGGATTGTTTTGGCCATCTCCATCGATCGTTGCGATGAACATGGAACGCGCCGCTATCACGCCTGTGCGGATCGCCCGGCTTTGACCGGCGTTTTGGCCATGGGTGATAATGCGCAGCTGTGGGTAGGCGCCTTGCGCCGCACGCAGCGCGCCCACTGTGTCGTCGGCAGAGCCGTCATCAACCGCGATGATCTCATGCGCAACGCCCTTCAGCGCCTCGGCAATCTCGCCAATCAGCGACGCCGCCGCGCCAGCCTCGTTGCGCATCGGCGTTATCACGCTGATCTCCAGCGCCGCGTCCAACACGGACGCAGAGCCCGCAAAAGCATAATATGCGGGCGCGTCGGGCCAATTGCGATCAATTTTCATAAATCGCGCTCATAACTGATCATCGGGCGCTTGCCCAGATCGACGGCCTAAACTACTGCAACTAAGGCAGGCTCGCACGGGTTAGCACCGCGCCTGCGAACCAGAGTTAACATCAGATCGGCATGAACACTCTCAAGGCGCTGTCCAATCTCAGTATGAATGCGCAATTTTGGGCGTGGGCGGTATTTCTCACCATAGCCAGACTGATCGTTCTGGTTTTCACAGAAGCCAATCTTGGTCCTGACGAAGCGCAATATTGGTATTGGAGCCAGGATTTTGCCTTTGGTTACTTTTCCAAACCGCCCTTCATCGCCTGGGTGATTGGAGCAACGACTGCTCTCTTCGGCAATGACGAATGGGCGGTGCGTCTTGCGGCGCCCCTGTTTCATTTGGGCGTTGCAGGTTTTCTGTTCGCCATAGCGCGCCGACTTTACGACGATCACGTCGGCTTCTGGACTGGCGTCGCCTGGCTAACGCTGCCTGGCGTTCTACTCTCGTCCTTCGTCATTACAACGGACGCGCCGCTTTTGTTTTTCTGGTCCGCGAGCCTTTATTTGCTGTTCGAGCTGCTGCGAGCGGATGAAAAACAGCAAAGCACCCTTGTTCGCGCGGCTTTGTTGGGGGCGGCGCTCGGCTTGGCTTTTTTATCGAAGTACGCCGCGCTTTATTTCCTTGCGGCCCTCGCCATTTGCTTCGTGATCAATAGAACCATCCGTGACGCGTTCCATTGGCGTGCGGCGCTGGCCTGTCTGATTGTTTTCATTGCCGTCATTACGCCCAATGTCATCTGGAACGCGCAACACGACTTTCAAACGGTCGGGCACACGGTCGAAAACGCCAATTGGAGCGTTTCTCTGTTCAGACCGTTGAACCTGATTAGTTTCTGGGGCGCGCAGTTTGCAGTGTTCGGCCTGTTTTTAGCCTTCGCTTTGATTGGCGTTGCGAATGCGCGGTTTCGCAAAGCGCTGCGCTTGGAGTCTAACAGCGCGACGTTGATCGTTTTCGCCCTGACGCCTCTTATCATTGTGAGCGCGCAGGCGCTGTTGTCGCGGGCCCATGCAAATTGGGCAGCCGCCGCCTATCCTGCGACGACCATTTTGGTCGTACGCGGCCTGATTGCCGCACGCGCCGTCTGGGCCGTCAAAGCATCCATTGGAGCCCACAGCATATTGCTGCTGTTCTTTTCCATGGGAATGCTGAATTTATCCCTCGCCGACAAGGTTGGCCTCGCCAAAGCAACTCGCGAAATACGCGGATGGGAAGCGCAAACGGCGGCGATCGCCGACCGCGCGGAAGATTTCGTCGCCATCATGATCGACGACCGAAATTTGCTTGGCGAGATGCTGTATTACCGAAGGGATCGAAGCCCTAATATTGTCGCATGGGATCCGAATGCGAGAATCACCAATCACTATGAAGCCTTCATTCCTTACGATCCGGAAAAGCACTCGCGCGTCCTGTTCGTCACAACCCGAAGCGACGACGCGCATGTCAACTACCGGTTTCAAAACATCACGCCTATGGGGTCGATCAGACAAACGATTGGCGCCGATCAATCCCGGCAATTCCATCTTTTTGACGTGTCCGGCTATCAAGCGCCGAATTAGCGCGTCGAATGCAATACTCGAATCGGACGAAGGTCGGCTCAGGCGCGCGATTCAAAAACTCTAACGTGAAGAACGTCGAGCCGCCAGCGACCAAGCGCGTTTCAGCCCGTTAACGCCGCGGCGCATCGTCAGTCGCAAGATGGCGAAGCCAAACGCCGCAACACGCCGGATCGCCAAAAGACCGAAAGACAGCCACATAGCGCCAGCCACCAACCACAAAAAGGCCGCCGGGTAGGGATCAGAAAAATGCGTCCGGAAATAACGGGTGATGCTGGCGATTTTGCGCGCTTCAACGCGAAGTGAATTTACGCGGCTAGAACTCTTGAAATGCGTGACTTCGACATTCGGGTTGAAATAGACCTCGCCGCCCGCCTTGGCGAACCTAATGCACAAATCGATGTCTTCCACATGCAGGAAATATCGCTCGTCCATACCACCGACCAAAAAAAAGTCATCTTTCGGCAGGAAGAAGCAAGCGCCGGAAATTGTCGACACGGGCGTTACGTCATCTGGACACGATTCCTTATGGAGATTGAAACGACGAAAATAAGGGTGACGAGGCGCGATTTTATAAAGCCTCGTCGCTTCCACAAAAGCGCGCCAAGGCGTCAATGCGGCGCGCCTTGAACCTTGTTGCTCGCCGCCATCGGGATTGACGATTTTGGGCGCCATCAGCCATGGTCGGCGCAGCGACGCGCCATCCTTTAAAAGCTGCGCCACGCCGCCCGCCGGCATCACCGCATCAGGATTTAAATACAAAAGAAATGCGCCTGAAGCCCGCTTTGCGCCAAGATTGCACGCGGCCGCAAATCCAATATTTCCGTGTCCGGATAGAATTTCAACTACCTTGTCCCCGTCCGGCTGGTTAGCGGCGCGTTCAACTTCTCCTTCGACATTGCCATTATCGACAATGATGATTTGCGAAATCTCCGCTTGCGATTGAAGCGAGGCTATGCAGCGGGTCAAAAGCGGGCCCGTAAAATAACTGACAACAATCGCGCTGACGCCGTCATAGGAGCGGCTGACGTCGTTGAGCGCTTCATATTCAGCCATACCGGGGACCAGAATTTCGCTGGTGGATAGCGTATGAAAGGGCAATCCCCATCCCCGCGAGCGCCATGGCCGCAAGGCGCCAGACTTGCCAGATGCTGCCTTCGACCATGACCGAAACCAGTATCGTCGCGATTGCACCTGCCAAGGCAGCGAGAATGGGGGTGGAAAGATTTGCGGCCTGCAATAGCCGCATCCCGAAAAAAAGCGCGGCAGCCAGCGACAAAACCCCGGGAAGTCCCAACTCCAGCCACACTTGCAGGAATACATTGTGCGGATGCGTCGGCATGACAGAAACCGGAACAATTGCGCCAGGCACAGTGATCATCGGCGCTGTTTCTTTCCATATCCGCGCATAGTCAGCGCCAAATCCGAAGGGCAGTCCTTCAGGAATGCGTTGCGCCACTGATTGCCAAACAGCAAGACGGTGCAGCCAAGACGCGATCGCCTCCAGCGCCGGCGGCGGTAGCGCGTCAACAGCGACAGCATAGATCAGGTCTACAGGCAGGAAGGCAAACAACAACGGCGCGCCCAAAAGCAAAATGATGACGCCCCATCCAAGCGCGACCAATGTCTGAGCGGGGGCCTTGAACGCGATCACGCTCACGGCAAAGCCAAAGCCGATCGCCGCCGCATTGGCGGAAACATCGTTCAGGAAGGCGGCGGCGACGCCAAGCGCCAGTAGCGCGCAAGCCGCAAGACGATCCCTTAATGCAGAAACGATAATTGCGGCGGGAAACAAAGACGGTGCAAGCGCCGTCACGCCGCGACCCAGCGCTGTTAAGTCCCGGGCGCCGCCAGGGGGCGAATCCGCCGGCGGCAGAACGCCACGCAAAAAACCATCCGTAAACCCCTCAAAGGCAAGCACCGCCATGCCGCCGGCAATCGCCGCCGCAAAGGCGGTCGCCAGCCGGTAGCGCCAATCAGGCGAGAGATTAAGAGCGAACCAGATGACGCTGCCGCCAACCAGAACCGGCGCCAGCACATTCAGAAATAAGGCATAGTGGTGTTTCGGCGACCAGATACCCGATAGCAAAATCCAGAAACAAAAAAATAGGATGGCGGCGAAGCCCGCAAAAAATGGGTTCTTGATATCCCACTTTTCAAACAACTCGCCATATGCGGTTTGCCAAAAGTCGCCGCGCATGAAGGCGGGAAAGCTCGCCAACAAGAGCCAGGGCGCGACGCCGCGGTGGCCAAATACCGCAGTGAAAGGCAACAGCACAAACAGGCCGTATAACAAATAACGGCTCGCCCAATCGCGACGATCTTTAAGCGTCAAACGCATTGCCTTCGCATTTACTCCTCGCGAAGATCCGGAGCCAGCGCTTGCGCGCTCAACTCCGATACGGCCTCATCTCGAGGAAGGACTTGCTGTTCCTTCACGCCGAGACGACGAAGCGAGACTTGTTTCGCCTCCGCTTCCCGGGCGCCGACAACGGCGATCACCGGCACCTTGGCGTGAGAATGTTCACGCACTTTATAATTGATTTTTTCATTGCGAATGTCGAGGTCCGCCCGTAGGCCGGCGTCCAGGAAAGCAGCCTGCGTTTCCCGAGCATAATCGTCGGCCTGAGACGTAATCGGCGCAACAACGACCTGCACCGGCGCGAGCCAAAGCGGGAAAGCCCCGGCATAATGCTCAATCAGAATGCCAGTAAACCGTTCAAGCGACCCGAACAACGCCCTGTGCAGCATAACCGGGCGATGCTTTCCACCGTCCTGGCCAGTGTAGGTAGCGTCAAACCGTTCGGGTAAATTGAAGTCCACCTGCAAAGTGCCGCACTGCCAATCACGACCGATCGCGTCGCGCAACACAAACTCTAATTTTGGACCATAGAATGCGCCTTCCCCTGGGTTGACGCCATAGGGCAAACCAGTCGCCTCAAGAGCGTGCATCAACGCGGCTTCGGATTTGTCCCAGACCGTATCGTCGCCAATGCGCGCCTCAGGCCGGTCAGAGAATTTTATTCTCACATCCTCGAATCCAAAATCCTTGTAGATGTCGAGGATAAGATCGACGACCTCAAGGCACTCTTCTTGCAGTTGTTCGGGCGTACAATAAATATGCGCGTCATCTTGTGTGAAATGTCGTACACGCATCAAACCGTGCAAGGCGCCGGACGGCTCGTAACGATGAACCTTGCCGAATTCCGCCACGCGCATCGGCAAATCACGATACGAACGCAAGCCATAATTGTAGACTTGCAAGCCTCCCGGGCAGTTCATCGGCTTTAGCGCATATTTTCGCTCGTCCGGCATGACCGTCGAGTACATGTTCTCGCCAAACTTCTCGGCATGGCCGGAGGTTTCCCAAAGCGAGTAATCCAGCAAATCAGGAGTGTTGATTTCCACATATCCGGCCGCGTCCTGCCGCCGTCGCATATAGGCGATCAGGCTCTGGAAGAGCGTCCAGCCCTTGGGGTGCCAGAAGACGGCGCCAGGCCCCTCCTCTTGCATGTGAAAGAGGTCCATTGCCTTGCCGAGCTTGCGGTGATCGCGCTTTTCCGCCTCTTCAAGACGATGCAGATAGGCTTTCAGGTCCTTCTCGTTCGCCCAGGCGGTGCCGTAGATGCGCTGCAATTGCGCGTTGCGATGATCGCCGCGCCAATAGGCGCCGGCGACCTTCATGAGCTTAAACGCCTTGCCTATATGCTTTGTAGACGGAAGATGCGGTCCGCGGCAGAGGTCATGCCAATCGCCGTGGAAATAGATTTTCACATCCTCATTTTCCGGCAAATCGGCGATGATTTCCGCCTTATAAGTTTCGCCGATGCTCTTGAAATGCTTAATTGCATCGGCCCGGTCCCAGATTTCTTTGCGGGTCGGCCGGTCTTCATCGACGATCTCGGCCATGCGTTTTTCAATCTTTTCAAGATCATCGGTGGAGAACGGCTCGTCACGGGCGAAGTCGTAGTAAAAGCCGTCGTCGATGTTAGGACCAATGGTCACTTGCGTGCCCGGATAAAGCTCCTGCACCGCCTGCGCCATCAGATGCGCTGTGTCGTGGCGGATAATGTCGAGCGCGTCTTCATCCTGGCGGGTCAAAATCTCCACCGCCGCATCCTTGGCGATCTCTTCAAAAAGATCGCGCACTTCGCCGTCGATTTTCATCGCCAGCGCCTTCTTGGCGAGGGATTTTGAAATCGATTCGGCAAGTTCAGTTCCTGTCACCGCGCCGTCAAACTGGCGCTTGGAACCATCAGGGAGCGTAATGGCGACCATGGGCTTTACTTCAATCGCTTTTGCAGGGCGGCGACGAACCGGTCCGCCGCCTCTGGCGCGTGGGTGAAAAAGAGTTCCGGTTCAATCACTTCGACTTCCATGAGTAACATGCGATCGTCAAGGATTATGACGTCAATTCGGGCGTATACCGGCATTTGGGGCAGCATGTGCAGAATTCGTTCCGCTTCATAGAGAGCCCAGTCGGGCGGATCAATTTTTTGGGCAACACCGCCATGCTCTGCCTGAACCCGAATATCTCCTTTTTTGGGTCGTTTGACGACTGCGTGACTGAATTCGCCGTCGAAGAAAATGATGGAGGTCTCACCGCGCGTCTCGATTTCCGCAATCACCGGCTGAACGAGGCCATCCCCACCAAGTCTTGCAACAGCGGCTTTGATCGAAGCGGCATCGCCGCGCTCAACCGTCGACAGCCCGCTGGCGCTGGCGTCAATCACGGGTTTGATCACAACCCGGTTAACGCCCAGCGACGCGATCGCCTTCTCAACCGATTCAACGGTCGGTGATATGGGAAAGGTTGGCGGCAAGCACGCACCGGCCTCTCTCAGCGAAAACAAATAGTCTTTCGACATGTTCCACTTCACAAGATCGGCAGCGTTTATCACTCGTGATCCTTCGCTGGCGCTGTCGAGCCAGCGCCGAAAATCTTGAGGCGCGCGGTGATAGTCCCAGGTGGAGCGCAAGACGATCAAATCGGCAGTCTGAAACAACGCCTGATCGCTATTCCACGGGGCTGCAATGACCTTAACCCCAAGCTTTTCCAGCGCCGCCGCCGCAAGCTGATCGCTGGCTTGCAATTCGGGCGCGCCGATGGAGGTTGCGAAAACAATCAATGCCTATCCAATCGTCCCGATGCTCTCCCAAAGAGAGAAACCATCCACCATTCATGACTTCGACAATATTGTCGATGCGTGCTGGCGATTAACGATCACCGCGCAACATAAATGCATGGGCGATAGCGTCCACGAGCTCCAGAAGCTCCGCCACATTAACAAAGGTCTCGCGAATGGATTGATCGCTCCACGCGCCCGTCACAAGATCAACAAGCGCGAACCGATCACTTCCTGCAACATCAAATACAAGGTGATCTTCGAATGCGACCGCCCGCACCTTCTCGCCATGAGCAAAGGCGATCACCCGCTCGATAACCGCAGGATTAAAAATCACGCGCGCCTCAACCTGGTCCGTGGAGCGTAGGCGGAAACGCGCGTCAAAATCCGAGGATCCAAGGCTTACTTTTTTGAGCGGTTGATCGGTCGGCGTTCCCGGCCAGCCGGTGCCTTTTGAACGGAATTGCGTTAGCCCGCATAACCTCGTGGGCGCAGCTAGCACCAACGCTAAATGATAGACGTTCGGCGCGTCGTCCACCGACTCAATCCACTCAAAGGCGCTGAAGGACAAGTCGCCGCGCTTGCCTTGGAAACCGTCTTCCACTTGTTGGTAGGAAGCCTGCTGAACAAAATACTTTTCCTTCTGTTCGCGGCTTCCAATGACCGTTGCAGCATCTACGAGCGCGCCGGAGCGACGCGCGATGTCCAGCGGCGCTTCCATGCCGCCATGATCGTCTAGAACGAGAGCAGCCTCCCGCAGTGCTTCAGGGGCCAATGGAAAGGCGGCCATGAGCTTTAGAAGTTTCGGCGCGCCGCCGGGAGACGGAACATATGTAAGGTCCAGCTGCTCGGCGAGCTGCGTCAGCGCCTTTGAACGCAAAATAAACCGCTCCTGCCCGCGTGTCAGCATTTCCAGGAACCGATTTTTGAAGAGGTAAACCGAACCCCCGAGCGCGCCGAGAAACAACAACGGAAACAAAATAAATTTTAAAACCTCGCCCGCCCAATTGTCTGGTAGTAAGGCACCGACAATCAGGAACGCGACGATGAACATCGCGAACGCAACGCCCATAGGAAGTTGCAGATCGCCAGGGGTTCCGTTCTCTGTCGGCGGCTCCGGAACAATATCGCTCAGATGCGGCGCAACCACGGCGCGCGCAAATTGCTCCGCACCGGGAAAACCAAGCCGCTGTTCAATATCGCGCCAGGAAACTGTCATCGCGCTCGCCCCTTAAAGGCAATCACCTTCGCGCAGACACGTTAACGGCGTGTTTGTTTTTCAGCGCCTCGCTCGGTCCACGCCCAGTCGCCCAGCCGCCAAAAGCGCCAGCCGGCTTTGGGGATAGTCGCCGGTACGGGATCGATCCCGTGACTGCCGAAGGGATGACAGCGGGAAAGGCGCGACAACGTAAGCCAGAACGCAACCCACGGATTGTGCGTGGAGAACGCCTCGGCTGCATAGTCGGAGCATGTTGGATAGTGCCGGCATCGAGCGCCAAAAAAATAAAACACCGGCGATAGCGTGCGCTTGTACACCCATAAAACGCCGAGCGCTGTATTCGCGACGGCGTTTGCAAGCAGGTTGCGGCGTGGGCCTTTTTGCAGCTTGCGCGCGTCGCCAAAAGTTGGCGGAGCCGGTTTTTGTACCTGTTTTTCGTCTATCTGGTGCATTTTATTCGATTGGCGCCACCACAACGGGCGCCTATTTGACAACACATTAAACTTGCGTAACCAAATTAGTGTTGGGGCGGTTCAACAGCAAGAGTTTGCTGCGATTTTTAGACTGTGTTGGGGATCAATATGCGTAGGATAGTATCATTAGCGGCGGGCGTAGCAGCGCTGTTTAGCGCAGCATCGGCGGCGCCGATCACCATCGACTTCAATAGCCTGTCGGCGGGTGATCTTGTCAGCAATCAATTTACGGGCGTTTCCATATCTGGTGCGAGCAACTCCAATCCCGGCGGTAATGCTGCGATGGTGTTTGACTCGAATAACCCGACAGGCAGCGACAACGATCTGGCAGGGCCATTCGACAACCCGTTTACGGCGCCAAACGAGATGCTTGACGCCGGAAACCTTCTGATCATTTCCGAAGACGGCGATGCTTCCGATCCAGACGATGATGCTCGGGGCGGATCACTGCAGTTCCTGTTTGATACCGTCGTTACCGTGTTGGATATGAACATCTTCGACGTCAACAACAGGGAATCGGTGACTTTAGACTTTTTTGATGTGAATGACGCGTTGATCATTTCCTTGACCAATGGCCCGTTGGTCACTGACGATAATGAATTCTTCACAGCGTTTTTAAATATCGCAGGAGTCAAGCGAATGACCGTTGCTTTCTCAAGCTCCGGCGCGATTGACGATCTGCGGTTTGACGCTCCGGAGATACCGGTACCGGCAGCGCTGCCGCTGCTTCTTACCGGCCTCGGCCTTGGCAGTCTGATTGCGCGGAAACGCAAACGCGCCGCATAGAGACCGATTGAATCCAGTTCGAAAACGCCTGCGGCCCCGGTCGCAGGCGTTTTTTTATGGCGTGCGGCACTCGCTCACATTAGCGGGCTGCGCCACCGGATCGAACTGATCGGGATTGTCGTCGATCAGATCGAGATAGCTTTCAACAAGGCTCGTATAGGGCGGCAGCGGCCCTGCGCCAGTATTGACGAACCCGTCGGCGGTGCCGTGCCAGATTTCAAAATGCAAATGCACCGTCGTTGACCGCGAAGTTGCGCCGGTTTTGTTCGAGACTTTTCCGATCGGCTGGCCTTTGGTCACCCGCGCATTTTTGACGATGCCCGCGGGTAAGGGCCGGTCAATATGCAGATATTTGTAGACCAGCCCGCTATCCCCAAAGATTTCAACAAGATGCGTCTGACCGATGCGGCGGACGAAGCCGTCTTCCGTCGCCACCGCCATGAACTCGCCATTATCGCAGGTCGCCGGTCGGATATCCTGTCCGTGATGACCAGAACCGGCGGCGCACAGACCGTTGCCACCGTTGCGAACTTCGCAGAAATTATCAAACCAAGGATAATCAAAATTCCGCGCGTCATTTTCCTGGCCGGCATTAGGGTTGTTGTAGACTTCGCCGCCGCCGGCATTGTAGCCGCCGCCGCCAAACATGAAGATTTGCGAATTCAAAAACGCCGGCCCGCTTTCGATTGGAAAGCGCATCAGCGGCGCCACAACGGACGGGTCCGTCACGCCGGTTAAGCCGCGATGGCGGGCCGTGCCTTGATCGCCAGGCTGCAGCCGCAGCAAGACGCCTGGGGGATTATGCGGCAGGCTTGGTGCGGCGGGCGGCGCGGGTTCAGGGGGCGTAGGGTCAGGCGGCGCCGGTTCGGGATCAGGATCAGGCTGCGGTTCGGGCGCAGGCGCCCCTCCGCTTGATCCGCCACTGGAAGGCCCCTCGCTGGGCAAGTCGCGTCCACAACCGGCCGCCAGCAGCGCGATCATTGCTGACGCCAGTAAACCATTTCTGATCTCTCCCATCTTCATCATGGCCTGCGCTCCCCGGCAGCGCCGATCGCGACAACCATTTCAATCGCAACATCCCCGAGAAGATCGCGATTATAACAGTCGGCGTCCTCATCCGGATCATCATTCAGGCAGTATTGCGTCAGCATATAGGATGCGCCGTACAAGGAAAATGTCGCGGTAAGCCCGAATTCAGCTTCGATGATCTTAAGATTTCGCGCCGGCGTTGCTGCGCCTGTCGATTTTTCCACGCGGGTCAGAACCCGTGTTCCGTAAATCGAATATCCGCGCCCATCACGGTCAAAATCCGCGTGAAACGCGTCGCGCTGCCCTGCAACCGAAAGCGTTCCGGCGTCAGCACGCGACGGCAAAAGAACCGGCAGTTCCGGCACGTCAATCGCGCGCTGGTCGTTGAGCGCCGCCGGCAGCAGTCCAATTTCCTTTTGTTTTCCGAGGTTTTGTTCCGCCACAGGCCAATCGATCACGGTGCGAATGCGGGTCGCCGCCGGATAAAGGCGCAGCTCTTCCTGCACGTCTCTATCTTCCGGCGACTGGACGATCTGCGGATTTGCGATCCTTGGCGGGGCTTGCTGCTCGCCAAGCGCGCCAATCACCGGGTTCGGCGCTGGCGGCGCATATTGCAAGGTTAAATCATCAAACAGGAAACGCACGGACTGGTTTGCTCGTTGCGGCCGGCGCATTTCCATTGTGATCCGCGTCATGCGGAGTTCTTCTTCCGACTGAAGGAACGCTGTTGTCGGCCACGAAAATGCGTCCTGGCGCCAGATGAAATCGAGGTTCGCCGATGCAACCCGATTACCGTCGGCGTCAAACCCCGTCAGCCGCATCTGAAATGGCTCGTCGAGCACACCGCCGGTTGGGTTGACCTTGACCGAGACGCCGGCGATCGCGCGGTCGAAGTCTAACCGGAGCGCTTGTCCGCCGCGCAAATCATAATGCGCAACATTTTGGCCGCTCGCAGCGCTTGGATATGCGCAAGGGCTCGGCGCAACATTTGTTGTCACAGCACGCGTATCGAACACAACCTGGCGACAGGTCTCAATGGTGGCGCCGCGGCCAAATGTTACGCCATGGGACTGGCTGTACTGATCCGTCAAAGCGACGCCGCCGGCAATCGGATCGTCGTTGATGGCGTCGAACTGAATAACAACAGTATCGTCGCTGACATCCTCCTCGCGCGGCCGCACGGCTTCAAAACGCGGATCAATCCGTTGCAGATCGGGAACATTACGTGGTTGCAAAACCGGTTGCTGCTGCACGGCGCCGCCTTGCAGAATTCGTTGCAAAGCGCGCGTCGTTTTTTCTTGCAGGGTTAGCTCTTCTTGAGCCTCAAGATCCTGGTCGGATTGGGCGCTGGCGCCGGCGATCATTGCAGCGCTTGCAAGCGCAATCGTCGCTGCGCCCGCCGCTGCAAGCGTGCGGGGAACGAAGGCCCGAGTTTTGGAATGTATTACCCTCACAACACCCCTCCCCTCGTCGAACATGGTAGTCAATCCGACGGTCTCCATCAAGGCGAGATTCGGCCATCCGGCGCGGCAAATTCAGGATTTGCGGTCGCTTCTTATTCTGCGGCCGGGAGTTCAACCACCTCCACTCTGCGATTACGCGCCCGGCCTTCTTCCGTCCGGTTAGTGGCGATAGGCGAGGCCGGCCCGACGCCGACAGCGAATAAGCGATCGCCGGCAATGCCGTGGCCGCCCGTGAGATTGCTGACCACCGCCGCAGCGCGACGCTCAGACAAGCCGCGATTGTAGTCAAAGGCGCCGGTCGTATCCGTGTGCCCGACCACGAGAACATTCGCTGACGGATTATTTTTTAAGTAAGCCGCAATTTCTGCAATTTGCGCATCTGAAGACGGCTTGACCACATCGCTGTCGTGATCGAATTCAATACCGTAAAGCGCGACCCGACCGTCAACGCCAATTGCTTCCGCTAACTTGTCGGCCTTCACCAGCGTGATCTTGCCTGTCTCGATCGGTTTTTCTTCAAGCACGCGCAGCGCGACATGCGGCGTCAATGGACGATCACGATAGGCTCGTTGCTCCACCGCAAACACGCTGACCCAGACATTGCCTTCCGTCGGCCGGTCAAGCTTCATCAATGCATAAGTATTCGTATTCCAGTTGCTAGGCAGACCAATATCGCCGCGCGCTGCTTCCCAAAAACCCGAATTATACCCGCATGCTTCTTCGCGGCAGAAAAACACCGTTGAAAAACCGTTCGCTTCCAACGCCTGCTGATAATTGCGAACCACCTCAAGCGCAGACCGGTCGGCGGGGCCTTGATATTTGATGGAGGTTAGCTTGCCGGACAGCGAAACTGCTGATCCCTGAGGGTTGTCGCGCTGGTCGAATGGCAGCGCTTCCCGCGGCATGTAGGTTTCCTCATACCCCTTCACTTCCTGATAAGTGATGATCGAGCCTTCATAACGCCCTACCAGCGGATGATCGCTGGCGCCTTCGATTTCCTTTGCCGCCTTGGCTGGCGCGCAAACAACAAACAAGCTGGCGAAGAATAGTGCAATCCGTTGTGAATGTCTCATGGTTCACCCCGTTCCAATGATCGTCAAAAGGCAATCTAGCAACTTTGTCCAGGGAAATCGAGTTGATGCTTTTTTGGAGCGATAACAAAAAGCGCGAGAAGCCGGGGGAGCTTCTCGCGCAAGATGACGCCGCCTGGGAGGAACTGAAGGGCGCGGCGACGCCGGAAAACGCTACCGAACAACGATACGGATTTGTTTTCTATTGGGTCCGTAACGGTAGTAATAATTCTTGTACGGATTGTAGTAGACCGTTGAAGCAACCGGTCGGGCAGCTCGCCTTGCTCCGCGATCGCCGTGCCATACCCAGGCGCTTGCCGGGCAAACGGTGACGCTTTCGTCGCGCCGGCTTTCGCGTCGATCGCGCCTGTCTTCGATGACATCGCGCGGCCCGCGATCATAACGCTCGTCGCGGCGGCTCTCGCGCCGGTCGCGAACATCTTCGACAAGATCAGGGCATCGCTCCGGATGAAATTGCCAGCCGCCTGCATAAGCTGGCGCAGGCGCCGCTACGCAGCCAACGGCAAATAATCCTGATATCCCCGCCGCCCACGAATAAATACTCATACGCATATTTCTCTCCAATCTCTGCTAACGCCCGCGATCCCGCCGACGCATTTCCCCACTGCCGATCATGGAACGTATGGGCGGGAAAACTCCCGTCGGTCGGCGCCCAAAAATTTTTTCGACGGATTTGGTCAGTTTGAACGTTGTCACTTCGAACGCCGCCAGCCGAACCCGAACAAGGCGGTCGCGTTAAAAGGGAACGCTCCATGACAACACTTTTCACGCCGACAACGCCAATCACGCCCGTCCGTCTCGCTTGTCTTTTCTTTGTAGCTATCAGCGCCGCCGCATGCGCGTCCGGTAAACCAGGAGCCAAGGGCGATCGCACCCCAAATGCCGCCCTTTATCAGCCTCAAAGGCTGCTCGATCACGCCCGCAATTTGCAGGCGGAAAAAGGATGCGCAGCCGCGGCGCCAATGTATCGCGTCATCGCGAGCTTCGGCGTAGGTTATGACGTGGCGCAGTATGAGCTCGGCGCATGCCTCAAAACCATGACGGGCGAAAACGATCCGGAAACCGCACTCTTTCAAAAGGAAGCCGCGCTCTGGCTGGAGCGCGCCGCTTGGGCCGGGAATGCGCGCGCGCAAAAAGATCTTGCGATACTATTGAGCGGCGCGGATAGACAAGCGCGTACGACTGCTGATCCCGCTGCCGCCTTGGGATGGGCGCTCGTTTATGAGGAAAACGCGCAGCGGGAGCTTTTCGGTCTGCAAAACATCACGCCGCCGATCCTCAGCCACATTCACGCGAGGCTCACAGCCGACCAGAAGCGAGCAGCGGAAGCCTTTGCCGCAAATTTTGAGGAAATCACGCTTGCTTCTTTTACACCCCCGGCAGCGCAGCGCGGCGAGCGCGCAAGCGGTCGGCCCGACGCTGGATCAATTGGTCGGGAACGACGCCGTCCTCGATTAGCGAAGTGATCTGAAGGAAGCGCCGCCGCACCGGTCCCCCTGGATGCGGCGGCGCTCTAAAGCGGCGTTTCCTCCCTGAAAAACGCCGCGCGGCCGATCCGAAGTTGGTTCAGCCGCCGGTGTTCAACTCGCCAACGTCGGAAATGCTGCGCACTGGCCGTTAGGTGCGCAGCACACTAGACCATTTGCCCGCGGTGCGAAACAGCCGCGGTCAATCTTGCCGCAAGATCGCTTATCACCTAGAGCTTGCCCCAGATTCACCGCGCATTGCTGCAACATGCAGGAAATCTAGATGCGCTAGACAGATGATTGAAAGGGCTAAGGATGATTATTGCGTTGCGGAAAGTTCTGGTTGCCGGCGCCGCGGGGGCCGCATTGTTGACAGTCGGCTGCAACGGCGCACCGGCGGGAAACGGCGATAGCGCTGCAGAGACCAGCAGGGCTGCGCAGTCTGAAACAGAGGCCATCAACCAGTGGTTCGAGGAACAGTTCGAACATCAGCTCGCCCGCTCTCCCATCTATCAGACCTTCCTAGGCCGCAAGACCGACTATGACAAATGGGACGATGTTTCTCCAGAGTTTCGCAACGAAACCCATGCCTTGCGGATGGCCTCGCTGGCGGAAATGGAAAACCGTTTTCAGATTGATAATCTAGAGCCTTCCGCGCAGCTGTCTTATCGCCTTTACAAATATCAGGCAGAGCAGGCTGACAAAGCGTTTCCCTTCCGTGATCACTGGTATCATTTCAGCCAGTTCCGCGGACCACATTCTTCCGTTCCGGCCTTTATGATCAACCAGCACCGTGTCGGTTCGCTTGAGGATGCGGAAGCCTACATTAAACGCCTTGAAGGCGTTGAAGCTTATCTCGGCCAACACCAGCAAAACGCCGAAGATCAATTCGCCCGCGGCATCTACCCGCCGAAATGGGCGTATCCGCAAATGATTGCTACGGCAGAGAACATCATCGCCGGCGCGCCTTTTGACGACAGCGACGAGCGCTCAACTTTGCTTGCTGATTTCGAAAAGAAAGTCGATGCGCTCGATGTGGACAAGGCCATCAAGGAAGACCTGAGGGCGCGCGGGCGCGCAGCTTTGATCAACCACGTTAAACCTGCGTACCAGTCTTTGATCTCTATGTTTACGCTTCAAGAGCAAGCCGCTTCAAACGATGACGGCGCATGGAAGTTGCCCGATGGCGACACCTATTACGCGTTGCAGCTGGAACGCATGACAACCACCGAGTTGAGCGCCGAGGAAGTCCACGAGATTGGACTTGCGGAAGTTGACCGCATTCACGGCGAAATGAACGCCATCAAGGAGAGCGTCGGGTTTTCAGGCACGCTGCAGGAGTTTTTTGTTTATATGCGCGAAGACCCCGACGGCAAGTTTTCCTATCCGGATACGGATGAAGGGCGCGAGGCCTATCTGAAAGATGCAACGGAAATTATTGACGTAATGCGCGAGCGTCTTGATGAGCTGTTCTACACCAAGCCGAAAGCGGAACTGATCGTCAAACGCGTCGAAGCGTTTCGTGAAAAATCAGCCGGCAAGGCGTTTTACCAGCGCCCTGCCCCTGACGGATCACGGCCGGGTATCTATTACGCCAATCTTTATGACATCAAAGCAATGCCGACTTACCAAATGGAAGCGCTTGCTTATCACGAGGGCGTTCCAGGCCATCACATGCAGCTTGCCATAGCGCAGGAACTAGAAGACGTGCCGAGTTTTCGGAAATTTGGCGGTATGACCGCCTATACGGAAGGCTGGGGGCTTTATTCCGAATATATTCCAAAAGAGATGGGGTTTTATGAGGATCCCTATTCCGATTTCGGGCGTCTTGCCATGGAGCTCTGGCGCGCGGCAAGGCTCGTCGTCGATACAGGCCTTCACGACAAAAAGTGGACCCGCGAGGAAGCGATTGATTATCTCGTCACCAACACGCCAAACCCGGAATATGACTGCGTCAAGGCGATCGAGCGCTACGTGGTAATGCCAGGTCAGGCGACTGCGTATAAAATCGGTATGATGAAAATCCTCGATCTGCGCGCCAGGGCGGAAGAGGCCCTTGGCGACGGGTTCGACATTCGCGGATTTCACGACGTGGTTTTGAAGGACGGCGCCGTGCCGCTCGCTATTCTTGAAGAAAATGTCGAGGCGTGGATTGAAGAGCAGTAGGCTGCTGAGCGCACTGCTAACGAGCATCTCAGCTGCCGGGATTCTCCCGCATTGAGACAGGGCTAAGCGCGGCGTGGGAGGTTTTATTATAGAAGACCGAGAGCGCCCACCTGTCTCCGCATACATCCGGACGCTCAATGAAGAGCGGATGATCGGCGAGGTCGTGACGGCGGCGCTCGCAATCACGCGCGAAGTCGTCGTTGTCGACAGCGGTTCATCGGACAAGACGATAGAGATTGCACGCGATGCCGGCGCCCGCGTTATTGAGCATGAATGGCTCGGCAATGGCCGGCAAAAACGCCTCGCGGAGGACGCCTGTCAGTATGATTGGCTGCTAGACCTTGATGCGGACGAGATCGTTTCCCCTGAGCTTGCTTCAGAAATAAGAGCGTTGTTCGAGACTGGAGAGCCGCCGCACAAGGTTTACCGGACGATGCTGGCGCTAGTTCCGCCCCATGGCGATCCGTGGCTCAATTTCGCCCTGCAGACCCGCCATAAGCTTTATGACAGGCGCGCTATCCGCGCGCCGGATCATGTGGCCTGGGATCAGTTTATCATTCCGGCGGGCATGTCGGTCGGCAGGCTTCGCGCGCCAATCCTGCATTACGCTTTTACCGGCGCGGCGCAACTCATGGGAAAACTCAACCGCAATTCATCTGTGCGGGCCGACGCCCTGCCGCCGAAGACGCGGGGTTATCTTGCGCTGCGCATTGTGTTCGGTTTGCCGGTCTACTTCCTCAAGAAATACATCCTGCAGCAATATGTCCGGGGCGGACTTTATGGGTTTTCCCTGGCGCTCCTGTCGGCGCATGGCCGCTGGTTGCGAGATGTGAAAATGTATGAACGGCAAATGCGTGATCGCAAAAAATGACCGTATCGCATAGCGCCGAATACGGAACGTATTTTCCCTCCTCCCTGCAGGAGCAATTTCGCGCGATTGGGCGTCATCTTCCTTACAACTACGCAGGGCGTAAACTCGCATCGCTGTTGCTCGGCCCCGCCGGCGGGCGCGCGCGGCGACCATTTGACGTTCGAGTTTTCAATAGTCAAAAAGTACGGCTTCACCCGTATGACAATATTTGCGAAAAACGGGTTTACCTGACGCCGCAACATTGGGACCCGGCAGAACGCGCCCTGCTCGCAGAACATATCGGCGCTCACAAGTCCGAAACTTTTGCTTTCGCAGATATCGGCGCCAATGCCGGCCTTTATACGTTCTTTGTGCGCGCAGAATGTATGCGCATGGGAAAGAGATTGCGCGCAATATGCGTTGAGCCGGCGCCGGAGATGGTGGCGCGCCTTGAGTTCAACCGAAACGCATCCAGGGCGCAGGCGGATATTAAAATCTTGCCCTTTGCGGCAACCGCCGATGACGGACCGGTTGCGTTCTCCATCGACGCCAAAAATCGCGGCATGAGCCACATTAAGAAGGAAGGTTCAATAACCGTTGGCGGGCGCAGTCTTCTGTCACTGCTTTCAGGCGTCTCGCGCATCGACGCCATGAAGATCGACATTGAAGGGGCTGAACATCAGGTGCTCAAGCGATTTTTTGAAACTGCGCCGCAATCCCTGTGGCCGAGGCTTTTGTTGGTTGAAACGTCGCATGAGGCGCCGGGCCGGTCTGCGCGTTCGCTCACTATCGAGCGCGGCTACCGGGCAATATTGGACACAAAGCTCAACTGCTTGCTCACGCTATAGGTTGCTCAATCTACGTAGTAATCCTTGACGAGGTATTTTTTCTCGACGTCAAATGATTCGCGTCCTTCGTCCTCAGCCAGGCGGCGCGGCGGCAGGTCAATGGGTTCAAACGCGTCTTCGTTATATTCATAAGGGACGCGATCCAAAATGGCTCTAATGATGTTGAGTCGCGCTTTTTCCTTGTCGTTGCCGTCAACCAGGAGCCAGGGCGCAATTTTCGCGTGCGTCTTCGCAAACATAACGTCGCGGTATTTAGTAGACTCAATCCACAGGTCCCGTCCCTTAAGGTCGATTGGCGAAAGCTTCCAACGCTTTCTTGGATCGCGCGCCCGGTCCTGAAAACGCTTTTCTTGCTCTTCGGACGATACGTGAATCCAGAATTTGATAAGAATGAGCCCGGAATCCACGAGCATTTTTTCAAAATTCGGAACTTCTTTCAAAAAAGTCTCGTACTCCGCTTTCGAACAAAACCCCATCACTGGTTCGATGACGGCGCGATTATACCAAGAACGATCGAACAGAACGATCTCGCCACCTGCCGGGAGGTGGCGCACATAGCGTTCGAAATACCATTGGGTGCGTTCCCGTTCAGTCGGCTTTGGCAGAGCGACGATCCGCCAGATGCGCGCATTCATGCGCCGCATGATGGTCTTGATGGCGCCGCCTTTGCCGGCGGCGTCACGGCCTTCAAAGATGATGGCGACTTTCAACCCCTTGCGGTGCACAGTCTCCTGCAACTTCGCGAGTTCGAATTCGAGTTCCTTCAGCTGTTTTGCGTACTCTTTTTTCTTCATCCGGCGCTCTTTCAACTGGCGGTCAATGGTCTCCCATCCGGCGCAAAACGGTAGGCGGTTCGGCAAAATTCGCAGACCACCTTTATAACGCCGTCCTCGACCATATCCTCAAGATCTTCTGCAGCATAATTGGCCAAAACCCGGGCGATCTTTTCGCGCGTGCAGCTACAGGCGGCGTGAACGCTTTGCGGATCAAATACGCGCACGCCGTCTTCGTGAAAAAGACGATAGAGCAACGTTTCCGAGCTCACCAGCGGGTCCACTAATTCGTCAGGCTGCACGGTTTCAAGAAAGGCGGCGGCGCGGTCCCAGTTTTCTCGGTCGCGATCGTCCATCAACACGTCTTCGCCGCGCTCGCGCGCCCCGCCTTCACCCGGGACAAACTGCGCCATGACCCCGCCAGCGCGCCACTGATCCGGCATGCCGGGCGATTGAGCACGAGCCACTGCTAGTTTAACGACGGTCGGGATCTGTTCGGATTGCCGGAAATAGGAGACGGCCGCCTCGGCAAGACTTGGGCCTTCGATTGGCGTAACGCCCTGATAGCGATCCATGTCCGGACCCTGATCAATGGTGATGGCGATGTGACCCTTGCCGAGCAGCGTATCAGCGCCGCGCTTTAGGTTCGTCGTCTCGCCGGCGAGTTTTGCTGTAGCGCGCAGTTTGCCGCCGGCTTGATAATCCGCAACAACCATCGCAACTGGACCGTCTCCTTGCGCCTGAAAGATAAGTTTTCCATCAAATTTCAACGCAGCGCCCATGAGCGTCGCAAGCGAAGCCGCCTCGCCGACAAGCTCGGACAATGCATTCGGGAATTCGTGTGCGGATAATATCTGATGAATGCTCGCCGACAAGCGCACGACGCGGCCGCGCACGGCAGTGTCGCTAACCTGAAAAGGCAAGACGAAATCATCGGCAACACCGGGTTCCGGCCGGTTATTCATGAACGCTTCTCTCTGTTTTTTATTCTTTGAGCTTGTAGCCTGCGCGCAACAGAAGATAAGCGCCGCTTCCAAGGGAAAGCATCAGCGCCATCGTGACCGCAATGCCGATCGCCAGATTGGCTTCTGCTTGGCCGGTAAATCCAGCCCGAAAACCATCTATGAGATAGAACACCGGATTATATTGGGTAATGGTCCGAAACGGTTCCGGAAGACTGTTCACCGAATAAAATGTGCCCGAAAGAAATGTCAATGGCGTAATAATAAAGTTTGTCACGGCCGCAAGTTGGTCGAATTTTTCCGCCCAAATGCCCCCGATAACACCCAGCATGCCGAACATAACTGCCGCTGAAAAGGAGAAATAGATCACTGCCCAGAACATTTCGATACGCAAGGCGTATCCATTGAACGCCATGAACCCGGCGCTGGTGACCGCTGTGATGATCCCGACCATGATGCCACGCGTCGCGGCGCCGGCAACGAAAGCAACTGTAAGTTCCGCTGCGGAAAGCGGCGGCATCAGCACATCAACGATCGATCCTTGCACCTTGCCGATGATCAATGACGAAGAGGAGTTGGTGAACGCATTCGTCAGTACCGCCATCATCACCAAGCCGGGCGTCAAAAAAACTATGAACGGGACACCCCCGACATCGGGACGCACGTTCCCAAACGCGACGGTGAAGACAACGAGGAATAACAGCGTAGAGATGACCGGCGCAATGACCGTTTGAAAAAGCACCTTCAAGAATCGGCGAACCTCTTTGACATAAAGCGTCCACAGGCCAAGCCAATTCACGGCGCCAAAGCGGCGCTCTCCAAACGCCGCTGCATTTTTCAGCGCACCGTATTCTTCAGCACGTTTATCTGCTGCTACGTCCATTTCCTTCTGTCCATTTTGGTGCGCCGCATCATTCATTGGCCCTTAGCGTCTCCAACCGTCAAGGCAGCGGATTAAACTATATATAGTGTGCAAAAAAATACGCAGGCGCCATGTTGTGTTTCAAACCTGCTGGGCTACTATATTTTGGCGCCTCGAGAGAGAGGGCTGTGGAATACACTACATATTGATGGATTTTTATAGACGGCGGAAGGATTAAGCCGTCGAAAGCCAAGGGAGCATGGCAATATGGCCTGGACCGACGAGAGGGTGGAGCAGCTGAAAACGCTATGGGCGGAAGGCTTATCCGCCGCGCAGATAGCAAACAAGATGGGCGGCGTCACTCGCAACGCCGTCATTGGCAAGGTGCATCGGCTCGGCTTGTCCGGCCGCGCAACGCCCGCCAAACCGCAGCGCGGCCGCGCCGCGCCAGAACTGAAGGTAAATGGGGAAGCGCGGCGAGCGCCAGCAGAAGAGGTCAAACCCGTCATTCCGGAGCCGGAGTTCATCGCCCCCGCCACCCTCGATACCGGCGATCAAGTCACCGTCGCGACGATCAAAAACAATATGTGCAAATGGCCTATCGGCGATCCTGCAACCGATGACTTTCATTTTTGCGGACAAACGACTTTGCCCGGAAAATCCTATTGCGCTTATCACGCTCACATGGCGTTTCAGCCGCCGCAGCGTCGCACTGAGCGACGGCCGGATCCGCGCCGGCTTTTGCCGAACCGCGAGAAGCGCCGCGCAGCCGGTTAAAGCTTCACCCCGATTGAAAATAAAAAGCCCGCATCAATGGCGGGCTTTTTTGTTGCGTTAATGATGGGTCGCCCCGACCGATTACGCCTCGGCGTCAAGCGCATAACCCGCGGATCGCACGGTGCGGATGGGATCGCCCTGCTTATGCTTGTTAAGCGCCTTGCGAAGCCGGCCAATGTGAACGTCGACGGTCCGCACTTCTACAAAAACATCCGAACCCCAAACCGCATTCAAGAGTTGCTCTCTTGAAAAAACACGGCCCGGATGCTGGATCAAATGGTCAAGCAGGCGAAACTCCGTCGGACCGAGATGGATTTCCTTGCCGCTGCGTTTGACGCGGTGGGAGACCCGGTCGATTTCAATCTCGCCGACGCTGACGCTGTCATCCACTAATCCAGGGCGTATGCGGCGCAAGACGGCGCGAACCCGTGCGATCAACTCTGCGGTCGAAAATGGTTTCGTGAGATAGTCATCGGCCCCCATTTCGAGGCCGCGTACCCGGTCCGCTTCTTCCGAGCGCGCTGTCAGCATGATAATCGGAATATTGCGGGTCTCCGGCTTCGACCGCAGCCGCCGGCAGACCTCAATCCCGGACACCTTTGGCAGCATCCAGTCCAGAATAACCACATCCGGCGTATTTTCTTCAATGCGCAACAACGCTTCTTCGCCGTCGCTGGCGACAGTAACATCGAATTTCTCTGTGCTGAGATTGTATTCCAGAAGCGTCGCCAGCGCTTCTTCGTCTTCCACAATCAGAACGCTCGTTGCAGCCATCTTCGCCTCTGGCGTCGTCTTCGAAATGGTCTACTGGGACTTCGTTGAATTCACTGGCGGCTCGAGCATCGTCGATGCGGTTTCATCGCCCTTGGGACGTTCTTCTACCAGAGGCTCGCCGGTCATCAAGAAGTGAATCACCTCGGCTATATTTGTCGCATGGTCGCCAACGCGTTCGAAATTTTTGGCAATAAAAACAAGGTGAGTACAGGCGTTGATCTGTCCAGGATCGCGCATCATTTCCATGATGATTTCCTGAAACACCGAATTATAAAGTTCATCAACCTCGTCATCGCCGCCCCAAACAGCTCGCGCCGCCGTCAGGTTGCGAGCGGAGTAAGCGTCCAGAATGTCCGAGAACTGGCGCAAGCTCGCGCGCCCCATGCGCGCTACCCCCGTTGTCGGGCTGGCCGGGTTTTGTTGGCTAATCGCCAGTGTCCGTTTCGCAACATTCTTGGCGAGATCGCCGACCCGCTCCAATTCGCCCGTCAGCTTCATCACCGACATCACTTCGCGCAGCTCGGTTTCATTCAGGCTGCCGGTGGCGAGCAGCGCCATCACACGAGTTTCGATGTCTCGGTCGAACTCATCAATACGCCGGTCACCTTCGATCAGATTTTCTGCCGCAGCGATCTCGCGACGCTCAAAGGCTGAAATGGCGCCGGCAAGCTGACTTTCTACAAGCGCCGCCATTCGCGATAACTCAGTATGGAGCGCTTGTTGTGAAAGATCTGTAGAGGTCGCCATCGCCGTCATAAAGCCTGTGTTCCTGCTTGGCTGTTTTGAAAAAGAACGACTATCTGCGCTTTTTTTGTGACAAGTTCTTGTCAGCCAGCAAAATTGATGGCGCAATATGTACGCCTAACCGAATGAGATGAAAAGCCCAGCGGCGCATGCCATTTATTTTCCACAGCTGAAAAAGACGCCTTCCAAAGTGATTAACCGGTTAATGCAGGGATGAGCAGGCTGCGCGCGACGGTCAAAAACGCTCGGTTTTTAAGAAACACATTCGAAATAACAAGTGAATGCGGAGCCGCCAGCGAGACGGCTTTCGATCTGAAAGCCTCCCTGATGGCGATTGATGATATGTTTGACGATTGCAAGACCAAGCCCCGTACCGCCGCTTTTCAGGCTGCGTTCAACGTTAACGCGATAAAAGCGCTCGGTTAGCCGCGGCAGGTCGGCGCGCTCTATGCCAGCGCCAAAATCGCGGATTTGAACGAAGGCGAGCGCTGTTTCGGCGACGCCGAGACGCGCGGCCACTTGCGCGGCTGAATCACCAGCCCGGTGACCAACTTCTCCGTCAGCGGATAATAACGGGGCGACGCCTTTGCCAACCCTGATTTTGATCATCGCAGGATCACCGCCATATTTGACTGCATTGTCGAGCAAATTCTGGATCGTTTGGAATATTTCATCCCGGTCGCCAATGATCGTCACTGGCTCATCTTCTTCATTTGTGAAATCGACAATCGCATTTTTTCGCTCGAACAGCGGAGCGAGGCTGTCAAAAACGTCTTGCGCGACTTCATCGAGATCTATCCGCTCTTTGGGCGGCACGTGTTCGTTCAGCTCGATATGCGACAAAGACATCAAGTCTGATACCAGCCTTTGCATGCGTTCTGCTTGCGCCTGCATAATCGACAGAAACTTGTCTTGCGCTTCGACATCCTGTTTTGCGGGACCGCGCAACGTTTCAATAAACCCAAGAACCGAAGACAACGGCGTGCGCAATTCATGGCTGGCGCTGGCGATAAAGTCCGCACGCATCTGTTCTAAGCGCCGCTCTGACGTTAAATCATGAATAAACACCAGAACGCGCCGCGGCGCCGTACCAGCAGCCTCCAAGGGCGCTACATAGGCCCTGCATGAGCGCTCTACCGCTCCGGTTGTCGTAAATTCAACCGTCTTAGCTTCTAGCGTTTCCAAAACCTGTTCGGCCGCTTCAAATACCTGTGGCGCCCTAAGCACCGCTGCGAAGTGACGGCCCTCAGCAGAGGTCGCGCCGATAAAGGTCTCCGCCGCCGGGTTTGCAAGTTCAACGTCACCATTTGCATCCAGGATAAACAAGGGTTCAGGAAGCGATTGCGCAACCCCGCGGGCCATGCGCAGGGTGGAAAGTTCCGCCTCTTGCGCATTCAGTTCAGTTTCCACGATACGCTGGATCGGCTCAGCCCAAACCCGACCTGCGGAAAACCGATAACGCAGCGCCAACGCCGCCAGAAAGGCGCCCCAGGTCATAAGCACAAACCACAAGGCTGCGCCGCCGCTTAAATATGCGCCAAGGCCGACGCCAGCGCTGATCCCGATCGCCCACAAATAATCGCGCATACGGACTTGCGCAGCGGTATTCCGGATAAGCGTGGCAAGGTCTTCCTGCATAACGCGCGGACACTATGCAATGGGCGCCGTTAAATCAAATTGAGGCATTTCGCAGACAATACAAGCGCAGGCCGCCTGAACTTTGGCAAGCCTACGCTGTTGTTCCAGTCGTGCGGACCGCTTTATCGATTCGTTTTTTCCGCTTCAATCCAGCGATCGATTTTGGCTTCGAGGACAGTCAGCGGCACGCCGCCATTTTCCAAAAGAGCGTCATGGAATCGACGCAGGTCAAAATCTTCGCCAAGCGTTTTGGCCGCGCGAGCCCGCAGCTCCTTCATCTTCAATTCGCCGATTTTGTAGGCAAGCGCCTGGCCCGGCCAGGTGATATACCTGTTCACTTCAGCTTCGATATTATGCATGGAAAGCGCCGAGTTTTCGGCCATGAAGTCGATCGCCTGTTGCTTTGACCAGCCTTTCGCATGCATGCCTGTGTCAACCACAAGCCTGCAGGCGCGCCACATCTCGTAGGAAAGACGGCCGAAGTTTGAATACGGATCGTCATAAAATCCGATATCAAGACCGAGGCTTTCCGCATAAAGCCCCCAGCCTTCCGTGAAGGCGGTAAAGCCGCCATATTTTCGAAAATTCGGCAAGGTTAGTTCTTGCGCGATAGCGATCTGTAAATGATGGCCGGGCACCGCCTCATGTAAGGTTAGCGCTTCCAGCTCATACAGCGGGCGTTGATTCAGCAGCGACGTGTTGATGCGGTAAACGCCCGCACGGCTGCCGTCACCGGCCGGTCGCTCATAGTACGCCGTTGTCGTACCTTCGGCGATCGCGTCCGGCACCGGTTTTACTGTGTAAGGCATGCGAGGCAAACGGGTAAACAATTTTGGCATTTCACCATCTGCCTTCTTTGATATTACTGACGTCACGGCAACCAGCTCGTCAACCGATTGTGCGTAAAACTGCGGATCGGTGCGCAGGAATTCCTGAAACGCTTTGAAGTCGCCGTCAAAATCAACTTCCTCAATGATGTCCATCATCTCACTGCGGATGCGCGCGACTTCCGACAACCCCAGTTCATGGATTTCATCGGGCGTCATGTCCGTCGTTGTGAAAAACCGCGCGCGGTAAGCATAGTAGTCGGCGCCGCCATTGGGGAACGTTGAAGCGCCTATATCTTCGCGGCAGGCTGGACCATATTCCTCAGCATAAAAGTCTGCAAAGCTTTTAAGCGCAGGAATAACTTTGTCCTCGACAGCCTCTTCGCCGGCTTTCTTCAAACGCCGCCAATCGCGATTGGAAACCGTTGACGGTTGCTTTGCAAAAGGTTTCACAAAGACGCTCTCTTCGACATCATCAACCACATGGAACCGCATCGAATCTTCAACGCCGTTCATCGCAATGCAGGGCTGCGTCCAACCGGCTTCGACGCCTGCGCGCAATCGTTCCTTTGCTTCTTCAAGGTAACGCGGCACATCGTTCAAACGGGCGACATAGCTTTCAAAATCAGCCCGCGTAAAAAAAGGCAACCGATTATGGAGACCAGCGATAAATGTGTGCGGGCCATTGCGGTTGGTCATGAGGAGATATTTGGCGCCGAATTGCGCCGCCTCTACATCGTTCCTCATATCCAACAAAAGCAATTCATGGTTGATCTGTTCGTCCGCTGACAGCGCATCTGTATCAATAGCTTCAAGACGCTCGATAAATGCTTTGAGTTTTTCCTGGCCCGCCTCATAGTTTTCGAGCGAACGGGATCCCAGCGTATCGTCATAGTCGCGCACCCCAAGCGATGTTGCAAAGACTGGACTTTCCTTAAGCGTCCACGCCCAATGATCGTCGATGACGCTTTGCAGCGTTTCGCCCGCGGACGATTGCGCCATGGCTGCAGAAACCATCGCAAAACCCAACGCGACTGCCGCCGCTAATCTACCGATACCTTTTTGCACTGATGGGCCTCCCAAGGGTTGATTGTTTCTGTTGTGACTAACGGGCTCGACTGAACACCGCAAAGATAATCCCGCCGATCAAGCCAGCTACGCCCTGCAGCGCAAATCCAAGCGCATCGCGGGCGCCGCCAAGGACGCCGACGCCGCCGGAGATGACGACGTTTTCTATGAGATAGATCGCGGTCAAAACCGACGCCGCGCCGGCGATTGGATAGGCGACGGTCGCAAGCGGCGTCAGCACGCGCTTTAGGACGGCGGCCACGATAAAGCCCAAAGCAAGGGCGATTGCTAAAACAACGCCGTATGTCGGCGATAGGCCAATGAGATTTTCCTGATAGGTTTTGAATTGCTGCGCTGGCGTGTAGACGGCGCCGATGGCCGCCTGCTGCGCCAACACCTGCTGGGTATAGAATGACGTAGCCGCGAGGACAGTCACCGCCACCGAAAGGGCGTAAGACAACCCAACCCTAAGGATTCCCATGGCAAGACCCCGCACTTTACATACGTCAACACAGCGCAGTGGGGGTTTTGTCATAGGCTCCCGTTGACGTCGAGCCCTTCGCCCACTTACTTCTCATCTCGCTTATGTTTGTTTTTCGAAAGGTCCCGACATGAACCGTGCTCTTCGTTTAGCGTTATTGACATGCTGCATTGCGATAGGAGCGGGCGCCTGTTCGAACGGCGACGGCGCGAGCGCTGCGGCTTCAGCCGACTTGCCGCCGGGCGGCGGGGGCGGCGACCCGGCTCTACAAAAACAATTGGCGCCGCCGGCGCCGGAAGGCGCGCTTGCCCTTAATGTGGAAACGATTGCCGATGGTCTGGTCAATCCCTGGTCGCTCGCCTGGCTGCCAAATGGAGACATCCTGGTCACTGAGCGCGAGGGCCGCATACGCATCATCCGTGACGACGCGCTGCTTGACGCACCCGTAGCAAATGCGCCGGAAACGCTCGCCTGGAATCAAGGCGGCTATTTCGACGTGCTGCCGCATCCGGGCTTTGCTGAGAATAACCTATTATATCTCGCCTTCGCCCATGGAACGCGGGAAGAAAACACAACGCGCATTATCCGCGCCGAATTCGTAAACGACACGCTGCAAAACATCAAAGTGATCTATGACGCAGCGCCCCTCAAAGATACTGGCCACCATTTTGGCGGGCGCATGGTTTGGGGCCCGGACGGCAAGCTTTACGCGACCATCGGCGAAGGATCGAAGTACAAGGAAAAGGCGCAGGACATGACGTCCAGTTTCGGCGCGGTTATTCGCATCAACGAAGATGGTTCGGTCCCTGAAGACAATCCTGATTTCGGCGCCGACGCGCTACCTGAACTCTATTCCAAAGGGCATCGTAACGGGCAGGGCCTTAGCTTTGACGTATCGCGCGGCGTTCTTTGGGAACACGAACACGGCGCCCGCGGGGGCGACGAGATCAACGTTGTTGAAGCAGGCGAAAATTATGGCTGGCCCATTGCAACATATGGCACGGAATATAGCGGTGCGCGGGTTACGCCGTTCACGGAATATGAAGGCACGAAGCAGCCATTCAAATATTGGACGCCCTCAATCGCCCCGTCTGGCCTTGCGGTTTATGACGGCGATCTATTCCCCGAAGACTGGAAGGGCGATCTTCTCCTTGGCGCCATGAAGTCCGGCAGCGAAGCTTTGCATCGCATCGACCTCGACGGCATGGAGGAGAAAGCAGAAGAACGCTATCTCCTCGGCGAACGGATACGCGAAGTGCGCGTTGGTCCTGACGGCGCCATTTACGTGACAACAGAGGATAGAGGCGGCGATCCCGTCGGCAAGGTGTTGCGCGTAACGCCGCAGTAAAATTTAATCACGCGTTTCGAATTGGAATGGCAAGGCGGCGCGGGCCGCCTGCCGCGCAAACCGCAACGTCACCGCCTTGCGCCGCGCTGCGGCAAGCGTCCGGTGTTGCGCCTCACGCTCGACAACGCCGCCAAAAGCGTCAGCCAGGATCAACCCCTCATCTGTGGGTAAAAGCTCTGTCGGGAATGCTTGGTCCACCGCAAAATAAAAAGCATCGCAATAGTCCAGATAGTCTGGCCACTTCTCATCGCCTTCAAAATCCGCGCGGCAGCTTTTCACTTCCGTGAAGACCAGTCGCCCCTGGCGGTCGAGCGCCGCCACGTCAACACGGCGGCCATTGACCAGCTTAAACTCAGTAATCGGCGAATAGCCGAGATTCACGAACAACCGCACGACGCCGCGGGTTACGATTGCTGTCTGATCCGGTCTGCAAAAGGGCTCGACGTCAGCGCTTGTGTTCTGCATTTGTTCATGAAACGGCAGAATCTCTTCGGCGTCAACCGGCGAAAGCCAAGCTAGCCCTGAAATTCCGGCAGGCGGACCACAAGTCCGTCGAGGTCGTCGCTGATTTGGATCTGGCAGGAGAGCCGCGAATTATCCTTCGGCTCATAGGCGAAATCGAGCATCGACTCTTCCATGGCTTCCGGTTTGCCGGTTTTCTCAGCCCACTCAGGATCGACATAAACATGGCAGGTCGCGCAGGCGCAGGCCCCGCCGCAATCAGCGTCAATGCCCGGCACCATGTTTTTGATGGCGGTTTCCATGACGGACATGCCTGTCTCGCCGTCCACCACATGTTCGGTTCCATTTTGCTCGATGAACGTGATTTTCGGCATCTAACTGCTTCTCGGTCTTTTCCGTCCCCGGGTCTTGAGAACGATCCGTGATTTAAGGGCAAACGAAGAATGAGCAAGGCCTTTTTCGTCGCAATTGGCAAATCCGCCGTCCCATCAACGCCGTTTGCATGAGCGCGCCCGAGCGCTAGGCTTAATCCATGGCTACAGCCGAACAAACTAGAGACTTTGTTAGCTCCATCAACTTGCCGGACGAGCAAGCGACGGAGACAATCGGCGCGGCCATTGCGCCGCTCGTCCGGTCCGGTGATATCCTGCGGTTGGAAGGGCCGCTGGGCGCTGGCAAAACCACGTTGGCGCGCGCTGTCATTAGGGCGCTCTGCGAAGTTGACGAAGCCCCCAGCCCGACCTTTACGCTGGTCGAAACCTACCAAGCGGGCGCATTCCTGCTTTGGCATTTTGATCTTTATCGGCTCGAGCAACCAAGCGACATCTATGAACTGGGTATTGAAGAATGCCTTGAGGACGGCGCCGCGCTTATCGAATGGCCTGACAAGGCCGGGAATCTTCTGCCGCCCGGCGGGCTTGGTCTTTCCATCGCCCTTGCGGGCGGGCGTCGCACCCTCCATTTGACGGCTGACACTGATTGGAGCGCGCGCTTGCGCAAGGCGGGAATCGTCTAAAATACGCTGATGACAACAAGCAATTCGACCGCGAGCGAAAATCTTAGCGCCTTTTTGGAAGCCTCGGGATGGTCTGATGCGTTGCGCGCACCGCTCGCCGGGGATGCGTCAACCCGGGCCTATGAACGTCTTACCCGAAACAGCGATGAGGCCTTGTTGATGATCGCCCCGCCTGCGGCGGAAGCGGCGCCATGCCCGCCTGACGCCAGTCCTGAAGAGCGCAAACGCCTCGGCTATAACGCAGAGGCGCGGCTTGCCGGACCCAACCTTAACGCCTTCGTTGAAGTCGCAGATACGCTGCGCAAGGCCGGGCTTGCCGCACCGCAAGTTTACGCCGCAGACGCCGACAATGGTTTTGCGCTGCTGGAGGACCTTGGCGACAATCTCTTTGCGCGCGCCATCAGCAGCCAAGGCGCTGCAGAAAGACCGCTTTACGAAGCGGCCGTCGATGCGCTTGCCGCGCTATGGAACGCTGATCTCTCACCGCCAGTCAGCGAAACTTACACGATGCTGAGTTATGACGAGACCGCGCTGTCGGCGGAAACGGCGCTGCTCCCGGAATGGTATTGGCCATTGAAGAAAGGCGAGCCCGTCCATGACGATCTGCAGGCTGAATACAGATCTTTGTGGGCTGATCTGTTAAAAAACCTGTCGCAACCGCATGTGATTGCGCTGCGCGATTATCATGCGGAAAATCTCTTGTGGCGTCCGGACCGCAAGGGCCTTGACCGAGTGGGAGTCATTGATTTTCAGGATGCTCTTTACGGCGCCGCTGCGTACGATCTGGTTTCGCTCCTTGAAGACGCCCGCCGCGACGTTGATCCCGAACTCGCGCCCGCCATGATCGAGCGATATGTGGAACTAACGGCGCAAACGAGAGCCATGCCGCGAGACCATTTGGAAACCGATTACGCCATTCTTGCCGCACAACGGAATGCGAAAATTCTCGGCATCTTTGCACGCCTTGCGGAGCGCGACGGCAAGATGCGCTATCTTGAGCTTTTGCCTCGCGTCGAGGCGCATTTTCGCAATGACTTAAAACGCGCCGGTCTTGAAGATTTGCACAGATTTTTTGCACGCCATTTCCCGGATTTGAGCGCATGAGCGCCATGCCTGGCAATGCGCCTAACACCGCCATGGTGCTCGCCGCAGGGCTCGGAACGCGCATGCGCCCGCTCACCAATAAAAAACCAAAACCGCTCATCCGCGTCGCCGGGCAAGCGCTGATTGATTATACGCTCGACCGGTTTGCAGCGGCGGGCGTCAAACGGGCGATCGTCAATGTGCATCATCTCGCGGACCAGGTGGAAGCGCATTTGGAAAACCGAACGGCGCCGAAAATCCTCATTTCAGATGAGCGTGACGTCCTTCTCGAAACCGGCGGCGGCTTAAAAAATGCAGCACCGCTGCTCGGCGACAGACCGGTATATTGCACCAATACCGACGCAATACTATTCGACGCTGAAGGCGAAGAAGCCTGCGCCGCCCTGGCGAATGACTGGGACGCCACAAAAATGGATGCGCTCCTGCTGCTCGTTCCCATTGACGAAACCAGCGGCTATGACGGCAAGGGTGATTTTCTTTGCGCGGACGATAGAACGATTTCGTTTCGGACTAGCGCATCGGCGCCTTATGTATTCACCGGCCTGCAAATCATTTCACCGGCACTGATCGCGGAAGGCCCTGACGGCGCCTTTTCAACGAAAGTTCTTTGGGATATCGCTGCGAACCGCGGCCGCCTCTACGGCGCTATCCATAACGGGTTCTGGATGCATGTGGGCGATGCAAACGGGCTAAGGTCAGCCGAAAAGCTGCTTGGCTGGCGTGGCGGCCGTTCGTCGTGACTGACATTGCGGAGATCTTTGCTGGCCCCGCACCGCGTTACTATTCGATTGCTGCTGAGCGGGCCTTCCTTAGAGACCTTGCCGCCGCCATTCACGCAATTTGTAAGGACGATCCGGCCCGCCTTGCAGATATTCATATCCTGACGCCGACGCGCCGAGCCATACGCGCGCTTGCCGACGCACTCATGGACGCAGCGCCAGCGGGACAAGCGCTCTTATTGCCGAAAATGAAAGCCATCGGCGATATCGATGAAGATGAATTCGTCGTCTTCGACGGCAACGCAGCAGACGAAATCGATCTGCCGCCGGCAATTCCAATGATGCAACGACGAGCGACGCTCGCGCGGCTAGTCGCGGCGCGGGACAGAAAATTTTTCGACGGTCAAGAGCGCTGGGCAGGCGCCATCGCCGCGGCTGATGAACTCGGAAAATTACTGGATTCATTCTATACGGAGGAAATCGATTCCAAGGCATTGGGCGCGGTTGCACCAGAGAACTTTGCCGCACATTGGGCGCTTTCGCTCGAATTTCTTGATATCGTGATCAAGGCTTGGCCCGAATATCTTGAAGCCAACGCCTATATGGACCCGGCCGCCCGGCGCGCGGCCTTGATCGATGCGCAGACACAGCGATGGCGGGAGGCGCCGCCGCAAACGCCGGTGATCATTGCCGGCACGACCGGCTCGGCGCCGTCGGTAGCGCGACTGATGCAAGTCGTTGCGGGTCTGCCAAAAGGTTGTGTCGTATTGCCGGGGCTTGACCTCAACGCATCTGACCGGGTTTGGGAAACCATTGACGAACCCCACCCGCAAAGCGGTTTGAAGGATTTGCTATGGCGCCTAGAGATTGACCGGAGCGCCGTTTCGCCATTCCCGCAATCATCACCGCCTAACGCTTTTCTTGCACAACGTGCGGAGCTCATCTCTCTTGCCCTTCGGCCTGCAAATGTGTCCGATGACTGGCACAAATGGGCGCAATCAGCGAAGGACCAGAAAGAGCGAATTGGCGACGCGCTTACGGACGTTCGCCTGGTGGAAGCAGCAGACGAGGAACGCGAAGCCGGCGCCATCGCCTTGAAGTTGCGCGAGACGATCAACACGCCAGACAAAACTGCAATGCTGGTGACGCCGGACCGCAATCTTGCAAGGCGCGTTGCGGCGAAGTTGCGGCGCTGGGATGTGGTCGTTGACGACAGCGCGGGGGTTCCTTTTGCAAATACGCCTTGCGGCGGTTTCCTGCGGCTGGTTGCGGCATGGCTGCGCAACATCAGCGATCCCGTCGCATTGCTGGCGCTGATCGACCACCCCATGACCGGCGCCGGGCTATCACTAGATGCGCGAGCGAAAGCGGGGAAGGCGCTAGATCATGCGTTGCGCGGCCTTACGCCCCAGCCGGGTCTTGTT
>JANQOV010000117.1 GCA_028285645.1 Hyphococcus sp. | reverse complement strand
ATCGCGTCCCGTTGCGCAGCGCTGATGCGGGAGGCGGGTTTAGGATTGGCGCGGTCAAAACTGGCGCGTTGCTGGTCGAGCAGCTTTTCAATGCGCCGGTCATGGCGCCAGCGGTTCAGAACGCCGGCGAAATCGTCGAATTCCGTTTCAAACTCCCGCGCCCAGCGATCGTAATTTTCAAAGGCGTTGCGGCTTAACAGCTGTCGCAATGCGTCAGTCCTGTCGGCGCAAATGTTTGGATCGTAAGGATCAACGCCGGAAGGGTCCGGCGCTTCAATGATCGCTTCAACGCTTTCGCCCAGCCCGCGATACCAATCTGCAAGGCCGGTAAAATAATCGGTGACGGCGCCGCCGCCTGCCGCGCCAGACTGCGCGCCGCTTTCGCGCTCGCCGCGCGCAACGCGGGTTACGTCAGTGACGGACAGCCGCAAGTCTTCAAGGAAGAGGAAATCCCGTTGTCGGTAGGCCGTGATACCGGCGCATTCCGATTGCAAACGGTCGATCTCATATTCGTAGGTGTGGCGCACTGCGTCAGCGCCGCCGATGCCGACCACCGTTGTCCAGGTGGAAACGAAAAACAAAATAAGGGCAAGGACCGGGATCACGACAAAGAGTTTCACCAGCCGTTCGATGAAGAACAGACCATCGCCCACCGGGCCCGCCCTCACGCTCCTGAACCAGTCCCGCTGCCTGACCAGCTCTGCGCCGCCAACCCAGATAGCCACTGCAAGAAAGAAGACGAATACCCCGAAGGCAGGCGGCAAGATCGCGTTGCGAAAGAAATCGTCGGATTCTTGTGAAGTGATCAGGCTAAAGCCGATGGCCGAGCTGACAGCGCTGAAAAAACCTGCCGTGATGGCGACAATGATGAACAGCCGATTGAAAAGCGATGACTTCTTGAGTCGACCTGAAGTCAGGATCGCGATGGTCAAAGCGCCGATGAGAGCCACCACGATGGCGGCGCCAAGCGCTATGGTGCCGTCGGAATATTGCGTGATAAATGGCGCGACCGCCGTCGCGTCAGTTTTCCCCATGTCGCCCCTTAGCACTCCCCGGAAGAGGCGCTAGCACACGACATTGGCGAAAAATGGGCAGGCGGATCAACCAGACGGGCCCTGTGCAAAAATTTGCTGGCGCCCGTTGCTTGTTGCTGCATTGCGTCAATTTCTGTCTTGGCGCCCGCTCGTCCGCGCTGTAAGCCCCTGCAGGAAAAGAAAACATCAGATTATACGGGAGCGGGCTGCCAGCGGCAGAGCATGTGCTTTGCGAGATTTCGGGCTGGAGGTTCGGCGGCGATGATCGGACGGGCAAGATGACGACCAAGACCAAGCAAAAGTGGATTTATGGGTTTGGCGCAGGCGACGCCGATGGCGACGCCTCGATGAAGAACTTATTGGGCGGCAAAGGCGCCAATCTCGCGGAGATGGCGAGCCTTGGCCTGCCGGTGCCGCCGGGCTTTACCATCACCACGGAAGTTTGCACGGCGTTTTACGACAATGATCGCAACTACCCTGACGGTCTTGAAGAGCAAGCGGCGATAGCGCTCAAGCAAGTGGGCGACGCCGTCGGCATGGCGTTTGGCGACAAACAAAAGCCTCTTCTCGTATCCGTGCGTTCAGGCGCGCGCGCTTCCATGCCAGGCATGATGGACACGGTTTTGAACCTTGGCCTCAATGATGAAACGGTCATGGGGCTAGCGACATTGTCGGGCGACGAACGTTTCGCCTATGACAGCTATCGCCGGTTTATACAGATGTATTCAGATGTGGTGCTCGGCGTCGATCATCATGTTTTTGAAGAGATCCTTGAAACGTACAAAGAGGGCCGCGATTATTTTCTGGATACGGAGCTAACCGCCCAAGACTGGCAATCTGTTATTGCGTCTTACAAGGAGGCGGTTGAAAAAGCACTTGGCAAACCGTTTCCGCAAGATGTGAACGGACAGCTTTGGGGCGCCATTGGCGCCGTCTTTGGCTCCTGGCGTAATGACCGTGCGGAAACTTACCGCCGCCTCCACAACATTCCGGAAGCATGGGGTACGGCCGTTAATGTGCAAGCCATGGTGTTCGGCAATATGGGCGAGACGTCGGCGACCGGCGTTGCGTTCACGCGCGACCCGTCGACCGGCGAAAACGCCTATTACGGCGAATTTCTCATCAACGCCCAGGGCGAAGATGTGGTCGCCGGCATAAGAACGCCGCAAACGCTTACAAAGCGCGCGCGCGAAGCCATGGGCGAAACCGCGCCTTCCATGGAAGAAGCGATGCCGGAGGCGTATGTAGAACTGACAGCGGTCTTTGAAAAACTCGAAAAGCACTATCGCGACATGCAGGATATCGAGTTTACCATCCAGCAGGGCAAGCTCTGGATGCTGCAGACCCGCGCCGGCAAGCGCACAGCGAAAGCAGCGCTCAAAATCGCCGTTGATCTGTGTGAAGAAAAACTGATTTCTGAAGAAGAAGCGATTTTGCGGATTGACGCGCAATCGCTCGACCAACTTTTGCATCCGTCCCTTGATCCAGATGCGCCGCGGGACTTGCTGCTGAATGGTTTGCCGGCGTCGCCAGGCGCTGCTTCCGGTGAAGTCGTGTTCAATTCCGATGAAGCGGAACGGCTTTCCCAGGAAGGCCGCAAAGTCATTCTCGTGCGCGTTGAAACCAGCCCCGAAGATATTCACGGCATGCACGCGGCCAAGGCGATCGTGACAGCGCGCGGCGGCATGACCAGTCACGCGGCCGTTGTTGCGCGCGGCATGGGCCGCCCATGTGTCTGCGGTGCCGGCGACCTTAAGATTGATAAGGGCGGTGAGTTCTTAACTGTCGCCGGCCGCAAAGTAACCAAGGGCGAAATCGTCACTGTCGATGGCGGCGACGGCAAAGTCTTTTTGGGCGAAGTCGCAACGGTGCAGCCGGAGCTTTCCGGTTCCTTTTCGAAACTGATGGGCTGGGCAGACAAGGCGCGGCGCATGGCTGTGCGCGCCAATGCGGAAACCCCGCAGGATGCGCAGGTCGCGCGAGACTTCGGCGCCGAAGGCATTGGCCTTTGCCGCACTGAACACATGTTCTTTGATGCGGACCGCATTGTTGCTATGCGCGAGATGATCCTTGCGGAAACAAAAGAAGGGCGCGAGGCGGCGCTCACAAAACTCTTGCCGATGCAGCGCTCGGACTTTGAACAGATTTTCCAGGTGATGCGCGGCCTGCCAGTGACGGTGCGGCTGCTTGATCCGCCGCTGCACGAGTTCCTGCCGCATTCAGATGCCGAGATCGAAGAAGTTGCGTCTTCCTCAGGCATGGACGCTGAAAAGCTTAAAGACCGCGCGCATAAACTTTCGGAGTTCAATCCGATGTTGGGACATCGCGGTTGCCGGCTTGGGGTGTCCTATCCTGAAATCTATGAAATGCAGGCGCGCGCCATTATGGAAGCGGCCTGTAATGTCGCCGATGAAACCGGTGAAAAAGTAACCCCGGAGATCATGATCCCGCTGGTCGCCAAGCATGAGGAATTTGAGTTCCTCAAGGCGCGGGTCGATGCGGTGGCGATTGCGGTTCTTAAAGAGCGCAATGTCAAGCTGAACTATCTCGTGGGCACCATGATCGAACTACCGCGGGCGGCGCTGACGGCAAACGAAATCGCAAAGGAAGCGGAGTTCTTTTCCTTCGGCACCAATGATCTGACGCAGACGACCTTCGGCCTTTCACGGGACGACAGTGCTGGGTTCCTGCCCGACTATATGCGCCAGCGGATCTTTGAACATGACCCTTTTGTCACCATCGATGAAGAGGGGGTGGGGGCGCTTGTCAAAATCGCTGTCGAAAAAGGCAAGCAAACGCGCCCCAACCTGAAGCTCGGCATTTGCGGCGAACATGGGGGCGATCCGCAGTCGATTCGCTTCGTTGAAGCGTTAGGACTTGATTATGTGTCTTGTTCGCCATACCGGGCACCAATTGCGCGTCTTGCTGCAGCGCAATCAAAACTCGCTGAAAAGTGAGCAAGATCAGACTGATAAATGGTTACAGTTAATTTCACTCAATTCAAAGTGCTGTAATTTCAATAGTTTACCGATTGGCGCTTAAGGTTAACAAAACCTTAACGTGCCGGCTTGCCCGTTGCGCAACTGCGAAGGGGGCGCCATATTCGCTTCACAAAGCAGGGCCAAGGCGCGCTTTTTGCTACATTTTTGATAAATGTTTTCGGTACTCTATGTAGCAGGCGGCCTGGATGTGGTGGCGAGCAATACTCTGGAATTCGCCATAAAAGTGTGATGTGTGCGGACCGATCTTATTGGCCGCAACCGAAACGATACGAATGAAGACGATGTCGAAGCGTCATTTACACTTGGAGCACGATGCTCACTGGACGATGCGCAGCCTTGTGGCGGCGGGTCTGTTGTCGGTGTGCATGGTCGCAAGCGCTTATAGCGCAACGGTGTCGGCGCATCGGGCGGAAGAGCAAGCCAAGGCCGATCAAGCGCAAGCGCAAGAAGCGGAGTTGGTCGCTGATCTCGCGGACTATTTAGCGTCGGAAACGGCGGCGACGCGCGACGCGCTGGATATGCCCCGCCTGAAACCTGCGAAAGCAACAGCGGCGGTTCTCTTGTCCGATGATGCAACGCGCTCGCTGGCGAACTTTGATTTCACTGAGCTGACTGTTGCAAAAGTCAATGCGGAAGAACGCACCTGCCTTGCGCAAGCGATCTATTATGAAGCGCGTTCTGAACCGCGCGTCGGTCAGCTTGCGGTTGCTGACGTTGTGCTCAACCGCGTTAAAAGCGCAACTTATCCCAACAGCATTTGCGAAGTGGTGTTTCAGGGGTCTGAACGCCGCACCGGTTGCCAGTTCTCATTTACCTGTGACGGTTCCATGCAAGCGCGCCTTAACCAGCGTAAATGGGCGTCCTCTGAACAATTGGCGGGCGCTGTTCTTGCGGGCGTCCACGTTCCGGTGAGCCGCAACGCAACCCATTATCATGCTGATTATGTCGATCCTTATTGGGCTGACAAACTAACGCCCACCGCCACCATCGGAACGCATAAATTCTACAAATTCAAAAGCCGCCGCAATGTCGCTGCTGCGCCTGCGTCTATGTAGCTTATAGCTGCGCTGACGACCTGCTGCGTCAAGCAAAGGCGGGTCTTTGTTCTCAGAGATTTGGATATGTGGGTATGAGTTGCTGTCTGTCAGCGCAGCGCTGCATAAAGTTGCGCTCACTGACCCTAAAGGCAGCGTTCTTCGCCTTCCTCGGCAATACGAAAACCCGCTTCTGCAACCGCATCGCGCTCAGGCTCGTCTGGCCGGTGCAGCGGATTTGTGTGGTTCATGTGAATGAAACGGACTTTTGCTTTTTCCTCAGCCGGCAAGGGCGTGAACCGCTCCATTGAGTGCGCAACAAATGGGTGCGGGAAGCCGGACATGTCGCGGCCCGGAATTTCGCCGTCGGCATAAAAGGTGGCGTCAAGATAGGCGATATCAACGTCGGCGATCTTGTCTTCAATGCGCACGCCTTCCGCATCCCAATCTTCCCAACTGTCGATATCGGGAATGAACAGCGCCGACTTTTCCGGCCCGTCGATGCGAAAGCCCGCGACTTCAGAAAACTCCTGTCGGTGGGGCACAAGGAATGGCGTCACGCGCAAGTTTTTGCCCAGTTGCTCAGGCGCATCTTCATCCATGATGGCGAGGATGATGTTGAAGTAACGGACAAGCTGGCTCCAGGGTCCGTTCTCTGCAAGGAAGTCGCCCATGCGCGGCATCACATAGACAGGTATATTTTCCGCACCCGCTGCTTCATGGCCGAACATCATAAGGCCCGCATAGTGGCCGATATGCGCGTGGGTGATGAAGACGCCGTCAACGCGATTTGGGTTGGGCGTCGGCGCCGCCACGTTCAAAGCATGGAGTTGTTCTTTGATGTCGGGCGTGGCTTCAAACAGCCAGCGCTTGGGAGTTTCGCCTCGCCGATCAATGACCGCGATGGAAGTCGCGTGACGGCGCAATGATGGGTCGTCCCATGCGGGATCGTCGGGATTGCCGATCTGCGGTTTGCCGGCATCCTGTGCGACGCCGAGAACAAGAAGTGAGACATCGCATTGGACTTTGGTTGCGGGCGGAGGCGTTGATGTTTCCGGCGCGCAGGCGGCGAGCACGCTGGCGCAAATTGCAATCGAAAACCCTGCTCGCTTCATGGCGCAAACCCCTCTTTCGCTGGAAGACGGCTACGTTGCTGATTTTACAGAAAATCGAGCCCTAGATCCAAGCTCGGCGCGGAATGGGTAATCCATCCAGATGAAATCACGTCAACGCCGGTCTCTGCAATAGCGCGTACGGTCTTGACGGTGACATTGCCGGAAGCTTCCAGCACCGCGCGGCCATTGTTGAGGGCGACGGCGCGTTTCAGGTCGTCCGTAGACATATTGTCGAGCAACACAACGTCGGCGCCGGCGGTAAGCGCTTCTTCTAATTGCTTAAGTCCATCGACTTCAATTTCGATTTTCGCCATATGGCCAGTCGTAGCGCGGGCGGCGGCAAGCGCCTTGGCGATACCGCCAGCAGCGGCGATATGGTTATCCTTGATCATTACCGCGTCATAGAGCCCAAAACGATGGTTCGCGCCGCCGCCGCAACGAACGGCATATTTTTCAAAGGCGCGCAGGCCCGGCGTCGTCTTGCGGGTGCAGACAATTTTGGCGTTGGTTCCAGTCGTTTCGCGCACGAGGGCGGCAGTCGCGGTGGCGGCGCCGGAAAGGTGACCCAAAAAGTTAAGGGCGACGCGCTCCGCTGAAAGGACGCCGCGCGCAGGACCTTCGATGGACAACACAATATCGTCCGCATTGACCGCAGCGCCGTCGTCGTTCTCAACGGTGAGATTGATGGTTGGATCGACCAGCCGGAAGGCGGCAAGGGCTGCGTCAACGCCGGCAATAACGCCCGGCTTGCGGGCGGCGATCACCGCGCGCGCTTGGGCGCTAGCAGGAATGGTGGCGTTTGTGGTGATGTCGCCGGCGTCGCCGAGGTCTTCTTTCAGCGTGCGTGAAACGGCGTCTTCAACGATGAGGGGAGAAAGACGAGGGAAACTCATGCTTCGTCCTCATCCTCTTCTTCGTAGGTTTCCGTGGCGCAGATTTCCGTGTGAAAAGGTTCTTCCTCCGTTTGCGGAAAATCGGAGCGGTAATGGGCGCCGCGGCTTTCTTCGCGCATCAGCGCGCCTTGCACGATGAGCTCAGCCGTCACGAGAGCGCTTTTGAGGCCGCTGGTCATGTCATCGCTCATGTTAAGGGCGTGAATGACGTCTAGGACGAGCTTTAAGCTCTCTTCTGAGCGGACGAGGGCGCAACCTGCGCTCATGGACTGGCGAAGGCGCGCCATCGCATCCGCATCGGCGGGTTTGGGGTCAAGGTCCACACGGTCCGCCGGCGCGCCGGGTTCGTCCCGCTGGGCGATCTCCTTGTCGCGCAACTGGTCTGCAATGCGCGCGCCGAAGACGACAGCCTCCAGCAGCGAGTTTGAGGCGAGCCGATTGGCGCCATGCACGCCGGTCGATGCAACTTCACCCACCGCCCAAAGTCCTTCTACGGAGGAGCGTCCGTCAAGGTCTGTCATGACGCCGCCCATGTGGTAGTGCGCGGCCGGTGCAACAGGAATGGGCTTGCGGCGCGGATCAACGCCAGCCGTCTTGCAGGCTGAGAACACGGTTGGGAAGAGCTCAGGAAACTTGTCGCCGATGGCTTTGCTCGCATCGAGAAAGGCGCCGCGTTTTTCGGCGATTTCCGTCTCAACAGCTCGGGCGACGACATCGCGCGGGGCAAGGTCGCCGTCCTTATGGTAATTTTCCATGAATGGCTTGCCGTCGGCGTTGACGAGCGTGGCGCCGTCGCCGCGCAGGGCTTCGGTGGCGAGCGGGGCGGGGTCGGCGCCGGTTGCGAGCGCTGTTGGATGAAACTGCACGAACTCAGGATCGCGGATGATAGCGCCGGCGCGCGCCGCAAAGGCAAGGCCGTGGCCTTGCGCAGGCGTCGGGTTGGTGGTGACGGCGTAAAGCCCGCCAAGCCCGCCGGTCGCCATAACGGTTTCGCCAGCGTCGAAGACCGTGCGTTCGCCGCGTGCGACGTTATAGACCAATGCGCCGCCGACAGCGCGGTAATCATCCGTCAGCAAATCTTCGACCACCAAACGTTCGAGGATGGTAATGTGGTCCGCGGCGCGGGCGGCGTCCACCAGGGCTTTCATGATCGCAGCGCCTGCCTGATCGCCCGTCGCATGAACGATGCGGTTTCTGCAATGGGCTGCCTCGCGGCCAACGTTCAGGTTTCCGTTTTCATCCCTGTCGAATTCGACGCCGTAGCGGATGAGGTCTTCAACTGCTGCTTCGCCGCCGTCA
>JANQOV010000114.1 GCA_028285645.1 Hyphococcus sp. | reverse complement strand
GATCAATGGCGATGAGACCGCCATTCGCAGCTGGGATTTGCCGCAAGAAATATTCGCCGTCTGTTTCGCCCGGCTCCACATAGACAACATCACCGCGATTGAGCACATCCGACGGGCCGGCTATTTCATCGCCCATTTCATTGGCGGAGATATATTCCCGCGCCCATGCCATCGCAGCGGCGGGGATCGTCGCTTCAACGCCGTCTGCAAGACCAATGGCCGCCGCTGTTTCATCTGCGCTCAACACAACAGCAGGTTGCCAGGGCGCCAGATCGTCAGCCACTGTACGGTTATCGAGCAGCGCTTTGATGTCTTCCGCAAAAGTCTCAGCCCAGTCGTCGCCGATCTCGACCGTGCCCACCGGACCGCGCCAGCCATGGCGCTGATCATATTCCACCAGCCATTTCCGCAAGGCCTCGCCCGCGGCGGTCTGCATTTTCGGATCAACGCTTGTACGAACCGCAAGACCGCCGTCATAAAGCGCCTCAACGCCATAGAGATCAGCAATCTGTTTGCGCACTTCCTCAGCGAAATACTCCGACGCCCAATCACGCGCGCCCAACGGCGCCGCAAGCTGCGCGCCAAGCTCTTTTGCCCTTTCTTCTTCTGCAGTCGCGGCGTCAATGTGCCCGTCTTCGAGCAGTCGCCCAATCACCCAGTTGCGGCGATCAACGGCGCGGTCTTTGTTTTCGACCGGATGATAATTACTCGGCCCTTTGGTGATCGCTGCCAGATAGGCGGCCTCAGCGATTGTCAGGTCGGAAAGCGCCTTATCGAAATAATTCAGCGCCGCCGCCGCAACGCCATAAGAGCGATTGCCGAGGTAAATCTCATTGAGATAAAGCTCGAGGATGTGATCCTTGGTGTAGGCTTTTTCCATGCGCCGGGCGATCAGCATTTCACGCAGCTTGCGTTCAATCCTCTGGTCGCTGGTCAATAGGAAGTTCTTGGCCACCTGCTGGGTGATGGTCGAGCCGCCTTCAAGGCGCCTTCCCTGTATGATATTACCGACATTGGCAATCTGTGCACGGACAATGCCGCGCATATCAAGGCCTTCATGTTCAAAAAAGGTTTTGTCTTCAGCGGAAACGAATGCCTGTTTCACATGCGAAGGGATCGATTCGATGGGCACGAACAATCGGCGTTCACGGGCAAACTCAGCAACAAGCGATCCGTCCCCGGCGTAAACGCGGGTCGTAACCGGCGGCGCATATTCAGCAAGCTGCTGATAATCAGGAAGGTCAGCGCTTAACTTGTTTAAATACCACGCGGCGTAGCCGGCAAAGCCGATGGCGCCGGTGGCGACAATGGCGAACCCTATCCCGATCAGTCTCACTGCACTTGTCCATTTTGAGCCGCCTCCGCCGGATGCGGCGCGCGCTTTTGGCGTTTCTTCGTCAGCAGCATGGCGTTTGGGCGCCGTCAGCGGTTCTACAGTCTCTGCAGTCGGCGTCGCAGCAACCGCGTCGTCGCTCTCTTTTTTCGGAACCTCGCTCTCAGCCCATTCGCGGATGCGCTTTTCGCCGGATGCATTGTTGCTATCCGATGCCCCGTCCGGTTGTTCCGGTTTGTTGTCTTTGTCGTCGCTCATGCCGTGCCTGACGTCCCCATAAACTGGCCCTTAAACTGGCATCCCCTTACACCAACTCTTCGTTCAATCGCCCTTCAGTTCGAACACTCCCGGGTTTTATCCGATAATTGGGTCAATCGCGAGGCGCAAAAACGCCGTTCTCGGCAATTTAATACGGGCCAAAATGGCCGAAAACCGGGCTAACGGGCGCCGCCGGCCTGGCGCGCGGCATGCCGGGCAAGTCTGCTTTCCTCGAAATATTGATCGATCGCTTCGGAAACGGCTTTCATGGTCTTTTTGCGCCATTTCGCAGATTTGAGGTTGGTTTCATCCTGGGGATTGGAAATGAACGCCATCTCTAGGAGCACCGCCGGCACGTCCGGCGCGAGCAACACCCGCAAATCTCCGGTCCGGTGCGACCGGTTGAGCATAGGCACGACACCGTTGAGATTTTCGATCAACGCTTCTGCAAAGGCTGAAGAGTTGTTGTTGGTCTCCCTTTGCGTCAACTGAAACAAAAGCCCCCCGACCTCCTCGCTGACTTCTTTGTCGAGATTGGTGTCGTTAATGACGTAATTGCCTTGTTCGCGCGCCTCGCGGGCTGAGCGCTGAGAGCCCTGCTTCGAGAGCGTATAGACCGAGGCGCCGCGCACCTTCCGCTGGTCAAGGGCATCCGCATGCAGCGAAATAAACAAGTCGGCGCCCGCCTTTCGGGCAAGGTCCTCACGTTGTGAGGGAAGCATCTTCTTGTCCTTGTCGCGGGTCAAAACAACTTTGTAGCGACCTGATTTCTCGAGCATTTTCTTGAGCTCCAGCGCCGCCGCAAGGGTGACGGTCTTTTCAAGGAGACCGCTTGGCCCAATAGCGCCAGGATCAGCGCCGCCATGGCCGGGGTCGATGACAACGATCTGCTTTTCGATGGGCGGCGCAAGGGAGGGCGCCGGCGCTCGTTTCGGCGCTGTCTGCTCAGCTGTTTTGGCTTCAGGCGTTTTGGTTGCCAGCGGCTGTTGCGTGTATGGGTTTTGCTGCGCGACCGGCTTTTTTTGCGGCGGCGCCGTTACCTCTTCGATCTTCGACGCAAGATCCGGCAGGGATTTCTTCTTGGGCAAGCTCGCCATGAAGGCTTTTTTGCCGGCCGTCTGAAGGTCGATCACCAGCCGGTGCTTTTTGACGCCGTTTTTGGGTTCCAGAAGGAAAGCCTCTTTAATTTTCGCCGATTTTCGAAGATCGAACACGGCCCGCACGTCGCCGCCATCAAGCTGCGTGAATTGGAAACTGCCGATATGGCCCTTTCCCTTTTTGAGGGTTCGCAAGGACGCCGGCGCTGAAAGACCCGAAAACTCGATAATGATGCGCCCGGCCCCGGTCGCATCGCCGCCGATCGCATAATCATCCGGCGCGCCGTCAAGATCGATCACCAGACGGGTCTTTTCGCCGTCAGGACCGAATCGGACGTCCATGAGATCTGCGGCCAAGGCCGATCCAGCCGTCACTAAGCCAAAAATTGCGGAAATCAGGCCCAAAATGCTGTGGCGGATCCCATAACCCATTGTTTTACAAATAAAACCAGACATTCCCGGCTCTCAAACTCGCTCACCGGCGGCATTTCCCGCAGATTATATCAGACGATCAGCGCTAAATGGCGTAAAAACTTGAATTTTCCTTTGACAGCGTTAATTGCCCGTTAAGCGCTCATGAACAATTGCATGCAACACTGAGTCGTTCATCAATATGGGTTTTCTTTTTCCACGCGCTCATGCATGTTCAACCCGCTTCGGCGGAGGCGTGATCTGATCACAACCCGACGATGGCTTTTTTAGGGCGGTTCGCTGACTTTTGTCATTGGAATCGCAGAGAGTTTCCGGGCATCGCTTCGACAAACGTCTAGCGGCGCCCCGGGATAAAGCGCCGGCGGCTCCCAGACAGCCGGCCCGCGGCTCGATAGGAGGCCCGCGCGGAGCCAACCGGGCGCGCTTGCGCGCCGCACTTAAACAGCCGGCCCCCACGCCGGCAAACCGAACCGCCGGTCCCGAGGCCGGCAGATGAAAACAACAAGGCCGATGACGCACCAAGCGCAACTTGACCCGCCGATCGCTCCATCCGGAGCGGCCTATGCGGCTGCGCGATCGCGCCGGCTTATCAACTTATGCAGCGCGCCGGCCTCGCCCCCGCGTTGCGGAGCAAACTTCAATGACAAAAAAAATGCTGATCGACGCGGCCCACCCGGAAGAGGTGCGCGTCGCTGTTATCGACCAGGGCAAAGTCGAAGATTTCGACTTCGAATCCGCGTCTCGTAAACCCCTACGCGGAAATATCTATCTGGCGCGGGTAACGCGCGTTGAACCTTCCCTGCAGGCCGCCTTCGTAGAATATGGCGGCAACCGGCATGGGTTTCTGGCGTTCAACGAAATTCATCCTGACTATTACCAGATCCCGGTTTCAGACCGTCAGATCCTCCAGGAAGCAGAAGCCGAAGAAGCCGCTCTCGCCGCCGAGCTTGAACTCATGCAGCGCGGCGACGAGACCAATGACGACGGCGACTTTCAGATGGGCGCGTCTGATGACGACGTGGATGAGGACGGCGAAGACGCCGATGAGATCGAGGCGTCTGCAGACGCTGATGACGACGAAAACGATTCAGACGACAGCGGCGATGGTCACATCGACGGTGATTCTATCGACGAAGACGATGACGACGCAGCCGAGATGTCGCACGCAACCGATGCGGAGGAAGCCGTTGAAGACGAAGAGCAGCGCATGAACGCAGACGCTGCCAGGGACGCCGACGCCACTGACGACGAGGAAGAGGAAGAAGAAGACGTCGACGAGGAGGACAACGCCAAGGAGGCCGCTGACCGACGCGAAGGCGAAGATGATGACGACACACAAGCCAGCGAAGCTTCGGAAGACGATAAAGATGACGGCCAGCTAGACGAAGTCGAAAGCGAAGACCTCGCAGCGGCAAATGACGAACCGGCGCCCGACGAGAGCGAACCTGAAACCGCCAGCGCAGAAGGCAGCGTCGATGATGAAGACGATGCGTCTGAAACCGACGAATCCGCCGATGAGGAAGTAGAAGCGGCGGACGCAGAAGCAGATGACGCTGATGACTACGACGTAGGGGCAAGCGAAGACCAGGACGAAGGGGCGGATGCTACAGACGACGCTGAAAAAAGCGCCGCCCGCGAAGCCGCCAAGGCCCGCGCTGCGCTTTACGAGCGCTACAAAGAAGCCAAGCGCAAACGCGCGCGGCTCGTGCGCAATTACAAAATCCAGGAAGTCAGCAAGCGCCGGCAGATTCTGCTTATTCAAGTCGTCAAGGAAGAGCGCGGCACCAAAGGCGCTGCGCTGACGACGTATCTTTCCCTGGCGGGACGCTATTGCGTCTTGATGCCTAACACCGCCCGCGGCGGCGGCATTTCCCGGAAAATTCCAAGCGCCGCAGACCGTCGGCGATTGCGCCGCGTTGTCGACAGCCTCGACGTGCCGCAAGGCATGGGGCTGATTATCCGCACCGCCGGCGCCAAGCGCACCAAAATCGAAATCAAGCGGGATTATGATTATCTCGTCAGGCTCTGGGAAAACATCCGTACGCTGACGCTGAAGTCCATCGCCCCCTGCCTTGTCTATGAGGAAGCAAGCCTCATCAAGCGGGCCATCCGCGATCTTTACGACAAGGATATCTCCAAGGTCTTTGTGGAAGGCGAAGCCGGCTATCGCGAAGCTAAAGACTTCATGAAAATGTTGATGCCGAGCCACGCCAAAAACGTCCAGCCCTATAAGGACAAAGCCCCGATATTGCTGAAACATGGCGTCGAAAGTCAGCTCGATCAGATGTATCAGCCAAGCGTTCGGCTCAAATCCGGCGGCTACATCGTCATCCACCAGACCGAAGCGCTGGTCGCCATCGACGTTAACTCAGGACGCTCGACCCGCGAACGCAATATCGAGCAGACAGCGCTTAAAACAAATATCGAAGCCGCCAAGGAAGCAGCGCGTCAATTCCGTTTGCGCGACCTTGCAGGGCTCGTCGTGATCGATTTCATCGACATGGAAGAGCAAAAGCACAATCGCATGGTCGAAAAGCGATTCAAGGAAGCGATCAAAGCCGACCGTGCCCGCATTCAAGTAGGACGCATTTCGAATTTCGGACTGCTTGAGTTATCCCGGCAACGGCGCCGCTCTGGCATTGTCGACGGCACGACCCATACCTGCCCGACTTGCGCCGGCGCCGGCGTTGTCCGCTCCCATGAAATGGCGGCGCTCCGCATTCTGCGCGCCATCGAAGGCGAAGCGATCTCCGGCAAAGTCGGACGCATCGTTGCGAAAACCTCGCTTGATGTCAGCCTGCACATCCTCAACCAGAACCGCGCCTGGGTGAACCGGATCGAAAACGACTATGGGGTGTCGATCGAAATCACCGCCGATCCAGAAAAGGCCGGCGACCAATATGACATCGAAAAATCCGGCGCGCCAAAAGAGCGTAAGCAAGAACGCACCCATGTAAGCGCAGACCAAACAGAAGACATTATCGCGGAAAATGAAGACGCAATCGCCGTGTCTGACAGCGAAGAGGAAGCAAGCGAAGACCGCGAGGGCGGCAAGAAAAAACGCCGCCGTCGGCGCAAGAAGAGAGCATCCGCAAAATCCGACGAAGCGCAAAGCGCGACTGACGCCGATGGCGAAGAAGAAGCGCCAGCAAAGGAAGGCGCCGACGCCGAGACCCAAGCCGGCGACGGCGACGAAGACGACCAGCCCAAACGCCGCCGCCGTCGCGGACGTCGGGGCGGACGCCGCAATCGCCGCAAAAACGAAGACGGCGTGCAAGCGGATGCAACACCGGAAGCCGAGCAGCCTTATATCGACGATGCCGCGCTAGATGAACAATTGGCCATAAACGGCGATGCTCAAGCTGAGGCGACGCATCAAGGCGCCAATGGCGAAGCTGGAGACCTGGCGACCGAAGCCGAACACGCCAAAACGGCCGAAACTGAAGAAATGAACGGCGGCGCGACGGAAACGGACGCCGCGATCGTTTCAGAAGAAGCAGCGCCAACAGGAAATGGCGCGGATCAGAGCGAACCGGTAGAGGTCGCGAAAGACGACGCGCAATCCGAGCCGGAAGAGGAACCGGCGCCGGCGCCCAAGAAGAAGCCGGCGAGAAAAGGCTGGTGGCAGCGCGCCGTCGGCGGGTAAGTCAACGCGCTAGCGCCTCACAATTGCGTCGTTGGGCTCCAGGCGACCTCGAAATCGCCGTAAAGAACGCTTAAGTTGGGCGCTGCAGTGATGTGTTGATGCGAGGTGGAATGGCCGTGAATTACCCCGGCGTTATCAAGAAGGCGATGGCGACGATTGCAGCCCTTGCAACCATGGCCGGCGGCGTTGTCGCACAAGCCCAGGGCATTCCGCTGGTCCGCGACGCGGAAATCGAAAAATTCCTCGACGATTATTCGCGGCCGATCTTCGAGGTTGCAGGCCTAAACCCGGATTCAATCGAAATCCTTGTCGTCAACGACCAGACCCTCAACGCTTTCGCCGGCGGCCGCTATATGGGTGTTAATACCGGCTTGATCACCATCGCAGAAACGCCGAACCAGATCGAAGCCGTCATCGCCCACGAAGCAGGCCACCTTGCCGGCGGACATTCGGCGCGCACCCAAGACGCCATCGCCGCCGCAACAAGACCGATGCTGCTAAGCCTTGTGCTTGCTGCAGGCGCGGTCGCCGCCGGCGCGCCGGAAGCCGGGATCGGATTACTGGGTCTTGGCCAAAACATCGGTCAGGCAAATTTCCTGAAATATAGCCGCGGTCAGGAATCAACTGCTGACCAATCGTCGATCACCTATCTCGACCGCTTGGGCAAGTCGAGTAAAGGCGCAATTGAACTGTGGTCCAATATGCGCAACTTCCAGATCATCCGCGATAAAGCCGCCAACCCTTATTTGCAGACTCACCCGCTCGCCAATACCCGCCTTACCGCCCTGCAGCAGCGCGCCGAGGCATCGCCCTATTACAACGTCGAAGACACGCCGGAAGAAATGCATCGCTTGCATCTCATCCAGGCGAAAATTCACGGGTTTCTCGGCGACCCGCAAGCGACATTGAGAAAATATCCGTTAACGGACCAATCAGAGCCGGCGCATTACGCCCGCTCCGTCGCCTATTATCGCCTGTCGCAAATCGACAAAGCGTTAAGCGAAGTCCGCACGCTTACGGAAGCTCAACCCGATTACCCTTACTTCCACGAATTGGAAGGGCAAATCCTCTTCGAATATGGCCGCGTCACAGAGGCCGTGGCGCCGCACCGTCGATCCGTTGACCTCCTGCCGGACAACGCTCTGTTGCGTATTAATCTGGCGCGTGCGTTGTCGGCAACAAACGAGCCGGACCTTGCTGAAGAAGCGGTTGCGGAATTCAAACGCGCATTGCTGCTTGAATCCGACAATTCCTTCGGCTGGTTTGAACTTGCCCGCACCTATAGCGCCCTCGGCAATGATACGATGGCCAATCTCGCCACCGCGGAATCGAAGTATCACGCTGGCGCTAAGGGCGAAGCCAATTTGTTCGCCCGCCGCGCGCTTGCGGGCCTGAAAAGAGGCACGCCGGAATGGCGCCAAGCGGTCGATGTGATTTACGCGTCGCAGCCCACCGAGGGAACGCCTGTGCCGTTGCCGCCGGGCATCGAAGATGACGCACCGGCGCCCGATACAGGCGGCGAAGAAGACGACGGAACCATCGCGGTTCCGGACCCGACCGCTACGATCCAACAATTAAACTGAATTTGAAAGGGAGCCTTGCTGACAGGCGATAACGCCGCGGCAGGGTTGGAGGGGAAATATGAATACGAAACTTGCAATTGGCGCAGCGCTTGGCGGCGCTGTTATCCTTGGCGCCACCATTGCCGGCTGGTCGGCTGCCCAATCGGGCGGCAAAGACCAGTCATCAGCGACGAAACCAGGCGATGCTGTTTTCTCGGAACTTGAAGAAGAAGAAATCGGCGAGATCATTCGCGCCTATCTGCTTGAAAATCCGGAAGTGATCATCGAGGCGGTGAATGCCTACAGCGCTCGCGAGCGCCTGGCGGCCCAAGAACATGCAAAGGCAAGCGCCCGCGAAAATCTCACCGCATTGCTGGATGAGAAAACCGCCTATGTCGCCGGCGCTGATCCAAGCAAAGCAAAAGTCGCAGTGGTTGAATTGTTCGACTATCATTGCAGCTTTTGCAAACGCGCTGCAGATAACGTGAAAAAGCTCGCGGAAAGCGACAAGGACGTGAAAGTCATCTTCCGTGAACTGCCGATCCTCCGCCAGGAATCAGAGCTCGCTGCTGAAATGGCGCTTGCCGCGCGTGAACAGGGAAAATTTCTCGATTTCCATTTCGCCATGATGAATTCGGGCGGCGTGTTAACGCCAGAACGTATTGAAGCGATTGCCAAGGAACAGGGCCTCAATGTCGCCGCTCTAAAAACCGCCGCCAAAGATAAAAGCATTGCTGCGGCCATCTCTGAAAATCACCGGCTCGCCGATCAAATGCGCACCGACGGCACGCCGACTTTCATCGTTGCTTCCCTCGACGGCTCTTATGTGGACGTGTTGGAGGGCTACCGGCCAGACGTGCTTGCGGAGATGGTAGAGGCTGCAAAGAAAGCAGCGAAGTAGCAGCCGCCCAAACAACTACCCCGAAATCCCCAAGCGGTGCGCGGCGGCCCGGCGATAATCCAGGTCGCGGCCGTAAATGCGCGCTTCCTCCCGGCACGTGTAAGCAAACTTGATGTCGTGATCATCGTCCGACGCAATGGCGGCGGCGGCGATCATGCCCCAAACCGGCGGTTTGGGCGCGGCTTTGTCGAGCGCCAATAACGAAGGCGCGCCCATAGCGGCGAAAGCCGCGCACAAGCCGTTCCAATAGCCCTTGGCGAGATCGCCTGCATGGTTTCCTACGTTTTCGCCAATGACGCGCACCGCGTGGGCACCAGTCACGCAATGCAGCGACGTAAAATCGGGCTTGGTGAAATAAAGCCGCAAGGCGAGCTCGGTGAGTTTATCCATTCCAACTGAAGCAACCGACGCGCGGCCAAGGACAGCGGCGAGTTTCCGGTGGCGCAATATCGCATTCATCTGCGCAGAAATGGTCGACTGATTAAGATCGACTTCGCCGCCATAGTGCCGGAATGCTTCAGCGATGTCCTGCATCAGCTCTTCCGGCGTCCCGTCCTGCGCATTAAGCGGCGCGACAAATTCGATCTTCTTTGCATGCGCCCACCAATAGGCAAGACCGGCGGCGATTTCCTGATCCAACTCAGCGATCAATCCATAGGCGGTGCGAATGACGCCGTGAAACGCTGCAGTCGATACGGCGTCGGATAGCTCGGGCAGATAGCGCGCAAGAACGTCGGCGGTTCCCTCGTTCGCGAGTGCGTTTTGGAAAAAGCCTTTGGCCGCCGCATAAGCGCCGTGGTCGCCCATAAGCCCGGCAATTTCAGCGTCGCTCGCGGCAGCGCTCTTATCCGCTGCAGATTTTAGTTTCTTTTGGTATTGAGTTGCAAAAACATCGACACGCGCTTCATCAGCGCCAAGCTGACGCAACGCCGTCACCGCCATCGGCAAATGATCGGTAAATCCGTGCGGCCCATATTCCGGTGCGAATTTCTCGCTATGCGCGCTTAAATCCAAGGGAACGCCTACTCCTCGCGTTTTTCCGCATCCTGTTTAGCATGTTTGCGCGCGTTGCGCTCAGCGTTCCGCAGTTTGGCGCTGCGCACAAGATAAAGCCCAGCAAGGCCGACAAGCGATGCGCCATAAGCGCTCCAGATATAGGGCCCGTGGCCGCCCATCGCAAAAAACTCAATCATGGGGGGCCTCCGCTGTAGCGGGCTTCACCGACACCGTACGCGGCGCACGCTGCGCTTTTTGGGCGGCGCGCAATCCCATCAATTCAGCACGCACGCCCGCCAGTGTTAGCCAGACGAAAAACGCCGTATACGCAATGAGCATGGCGAATAGCGGCATTAGCATGCTGACGTGAATGGTCGGCCCGTCCGCGCGGATAATGCTCGCCGGCTGGTGCAGCGTGTTCCACCAGTCAACCGAGAATTTGATGATCGGTATATTGATAAATCCTATCAACGCGACGATGCGAGCAAAGCGGGCGGCTTTCGATGTGTCCTCAACCGCCTGCCAGATCGCCATGTAACCAAGATAGACAAACAACAGAACAAGCATTGAGGTGAGCCGCGCATCCCACACCCACCAGGCGCCCCAGGTGGGCTTGCCCCAAACGGCGCCGGTAAAAAGCGCAAGCGCAGTGAACACGGCGCCAGGCAGCGCCGCCTCCTTCGCCAGCAAATCAGCCACATTGTGCCGCCAGACAAAGGCGATAAGGCTCATCGCCGCCAAAAAGGAATAGGAGAACATCGCCATCCACGCCGCCGGCACATGCACATACATGATGCGCACCGAATTGCCCTGCTGATAATCTTCTGGCGAAAAGAACAGCCCGATGACGAGTCCGAAGACACAAGCCACAGCGAACACGCCAAAAGCAAATGGCGTGATCGCTTTTGCGAGCTGTTCGAATTTCGCAGGGTTAGCGTATTGTGTGATGACTTTCACGAAAGATTTTGTTCCCTCTTACTCAAGCGCCGCACGTAAAACGAAAATCGTAAAGGGCGGGATCACCGCAGCAAAAAATAACGAAAGCGCAGTCAGTACCAGCATCTCTGGCGACCAGAACCCATAGCCGTTGAGCACCTTCTTCATGGCCGAAACGCCAAAGATCAAGACCGGCGCCATAAAGGGCGCTGCAATCAGCGTCGCCAGCATGCCGCCCGCCCGAAGCCCCGCAGCCAACGCGGCCGTAAAGAGGGCGATCAGCATGATCCCCGGCAGGCCCATCAAAAACACCATTGTCGCCGCAATCACCGCATCCACCGGCGCGCCATACATGGTGAGGATTATCGGCGCGGCAACGACCTGCGGTAAAGCGCTGGTGGCCATGACGGTCAGAACTTTCGCCAGAACATAGGGAAAAAGGCTTTCTTCCTCGGCGGCTAGCGCATGCAAGAACCCGTCATTGGCGTCGCCTTCAAAGATATCGGCGACAGCGAACTGGGTCGAAAAGGCCGCCGCAAGCCAGAGCACCGCCGGCGCCGCGGGCGCGAGGAGCAGCCTTCCCGGCCCGAGCGCCAGCGCCGCCATGGCCGCAAACACCGCAAAAAACATCAGCGCGTAAAACCATCCGCCGCCAGCGCGAAAAGCGATGGAAAGATCGCGAGCGGCGATCGCGCGGGTAAGGCCGAAGGACATCACGAGGCACTAATGGTCATGGCGGCGGCGTTTATGGCGAGCGCATCGTGTGTTGCGATAACGGCGAGCCCGCCGCGCGTCTGATGCTCACCGACAAGCGCGGCGA
>JANQOV010000098.1 GCA_028285645.1 Hyphococcus sp. | reverse complement strand
AAACCGGGGGAGCGGGTCATTGCCGCCGGACTTGGCGAACGGCAGATTATCGTCGTTTCCCAGGGCGTCGTTGCGGCGCTGCACCGGCTGAGCTATGGCGAGCGCGGCGTTTTAACAGCCCTTTTCGGACGCGGAGAAATTGCAGGGTTATCGTCAGCCCTCGCCGTCGCTGCGACAGATCATGCAACTTACGACGACGAACAAGATATTGAGGATAACGGAGCGCCGCGGGATTTTTTAAAGGCGCTAACGCCTGTTTCGGGTCATGCAATTGCAGCCGCCGATTTTATGAGTATCGTCCGGCGTGATCCGGACCTTTCCACTGCCCTCGTTCAAGAGATGGCTTGGCGCATGGCCGACGCCGACCGGCTGCTGGCGCAAACGGTTTTTCGGCCGCTTGAAATTCGGCTTGCAGGATTCTTCACCACGATCGTCAATCTCGCATCATCCGATGACTGGAACCCGATCGTTCACATCGGGCGAATTTCGCAATCGCTGATCGCAGACATGCTCGGCGTTTCGCGAGAACATATTAATCGCACGCTCACCATGTGGGAGCGATCCGGATTGATTTTTCAATCGCGTAATGGCGGCCTTACGGTGCAAAACCGAAAGCGCCTGGCCTCGCTCGCCATCCACCACCGCGAACATACGCAACCAGCAATCGGAGACGACTGGTTATGGGAAATCGACGCACATCTTGATTGCGGCCTCAACCAGACGGCTTTTCATCTCGCCATGGAAGCCGCGAAGCGAACGCCGAAGGATATACGCGTGCGTCACCGTGCAGTTCTCGCAACAGCAAGATCTGGCGGACCGAGAAACGCCCTTAACGTTCTCAAAAAACTTAATCTCGACAAAGTCTATACCGACGAAGACGTCGCCTGCCTGAAACCGCGCCTGTTGCGGGACCTTGCGTTCTTGAGCGCGCCGGAAGCGCCGGACAAAGCGCATCTTACCGCATCCGCTGAAGGCTATGACGAGGTTTTTGCAAAATGTGGCGGCTATTATTCTGGCGTCAACGCCGCCGCCGGCTTCGCGCTTTTGGGCAATGCGGACAAAGCCAAAGACCTTAGCCGCAAAGTTTCAAAACAAATCGAAGATCGGATGGCTTCCCATGAAGAAGATGCGGGCACTTATTTTATCCGCGCCAGCCTTGCCGAATGCGCGCTGATCTCGGGCGACAAATCAAATGCAGCGGCGCTATTCCGCGACGCCTGCGCCGCCAATGACGTAACGCCGGGCAAAAAAGCAACGACGCGCAAACAGTTAAGGCGTCTTGCGGCATATGCAGATATCGACGACGCTTGGATTCAAGATGCCGCGCCGCAAGGCAAGATTTTGTTTTTCTCTGGACCGCTGGCCCGCACCGACGCCGACCTGACGCAGCAGCTATCAAAGCTCCGGAACGCATTCTCTAAGTTTCTCGCCGATAACCATATTGAACGCGCCTATGGCGCCCTCGCCAGCGGCGCTGATATCGTCATTGCCGAATCGCTTCTTGCGGCGAATGTCGATCTCGATGTTTATCTGCCCTTGCCGCCCAGCGCGTTCATCAAAAGTTCAGTCGATATCAGCGGCGGTGATTGGCGTGACCGGTTTTTTGCTTGCATGCGCCAGGCGGCGACCATTGAATGGAACAATAACGCCGCACAATCATCGCTTGCGGCCTTTTCGCTAGGCGCGCAAATTGCCATGGGAAAGGCGGTGCGTCATGCGGAACAACTTGATTCCGATGTGGTCAGTTTCTTTGCAGCGCCCGACAATCGAACGGCGCAAAACTCACTTAGTGTTGCTAATCTTGAAGTTTGGCGCGACCGAAATCTGCCATTCATCGAATTGCGCGACAAATGGGTAAAAGATCTGGAAGGCGCGCCTCAGGAAGAAACAGAGCAGATTTTGTTTGCCTTGATTTTGGAAGGAACGCCCGACGCTGACGTTCAGTTCGAACCTGACAATGTAATTTATAAGTCAGCAGACAAAAGCGGCGTCAGCATTTTGTTGTTTCGCGAAGTGGAACAAGCATTCGTCGAAGCCAAAAAGATCGCAGACAAAGATAGCGCCGGCGACTGGCGTTTATGGCTCGATGCCGGCGTAGCGGAATTGCCCCTGCCCAAAAACCTCAAATTTGACGACATCCGCGAAATGTTCGTGATGTCAAAATGCCTCCCGACGACGGAAACGGGGGAAATCTATGCGAGCGATTTGTTTGTCTGCGCCGCCCGCATCGCCAGCTCCAAGCCCGCGCGTTTTGAATATGCGGGCTTCGGCTCAACGCGCGAAAAGCTAGAGCCCTGCCCGCTCTATCTCTTGGTGCGATAACCGCCGCTGAGATTGAAATTCGTTGCGCGTTACCGTCTGTCCGCGGTTCCGAGTTGAGCTTTCACTTCATCCAGGCCAAGCTTTAATTCGCGAATTTCGTTCAGCAGAAGCGTCCTCTCATCTTGCGCAACAGCTTCAGCGGCCTCTGACGATCTCTTGTTTTCTTCTTCTTGCAGCGACTGCATAGAGTTGACGATGAGCGCGATGAACAGATTGAGCACGGCAAAGCTGGTGACAATGATGAACGGGACGAAAAACACCCATGCCCAAGAGTAGACTTCCATGACAGGCCTGACGATGCCCATTGACCAGCTTTCCAATGTCATGATCTGGAACAGCGAATACATTGACGCACCAATCGAGCCGAACCATTCGGGAAAGGCGTCGCCAAAGAGCTTGGTCGCCATCACGCCCGCAACATAGAAGACAAGGCCAAGCACAGCGATGATCGCTCCCATGCCTGGGACAGCGCCGAGAAGCGCGCCGACAACTGCTCTGAGTTGCGGCACCATTGACAGGAGCCGCAGCGCGCGCAGCACCCGCAGCGCCCGAAGGACGGTAAACGCGCCAGCGAAGGGAAAGAGCGCAACAGCGACAATGACAAAGTCGAACGTATTCCAACCGCTGCGGAAGAACCGCGGACCGAGCGCAAATAGTTTCAGCGCAATTTCAAATACGAAAATAGCAAGGGCGATGCGGTCCATCGCGATCAGGAGCGACCCAGCGGTCGCCATCGCCGCCGGCGATGTCTCAAGCCCGAGCGTGACGACATTAATCGCGATGACAATGGTGATGAACGCAGTGAAGGCGTCGCGCTCAACAAAGGCGCGGATTATTTCCCTTAGCCGCGCAATTCCGTCCCCCAACGGCGCTCTTGCTGCAATAGATTGTTGCCGCATGTGTTCAAAGACCCCTCACCGCGGTGGATTTCTAGATTGTTA
>JANQOV010000081.1 GCA_028285645.1 Hyphococcus sp. | reverse complement strand
ATGGCCGAGAGCGACAGCGCGCCTTCGTCAAACTCGTCGTCATCGTCTTCGCCGGATTCAGCCTTTTCCGCTTCTTCCTTCTGGACGCGCTCGGCGACTTCCGGCTGGGTCATGTCGGGGCGCGCTTCCGGCCCGCCGCCGTAAGTGGCGTCGAGATCGATAATATCGCGCAACAGCACGCGGCCTTCATTGAGCTCGTCGCGCCAGACAGTGATGGCTTCGAAGGTGAGCGACGACTCGCACAAGGCGCGGATCATGGTTTCGCGGCCGGCCTCAATGCGCTTGGCGATGGCGATCTCGCCCTCGCGGGACAAAAGTTCGACCGTTCCCATTTCGCGCAAATACATGCGCACCGGATCATCGGTGCGATCGCCGCTTGCGCCGGTATTGGTGGTGACAACGCCCTTGCCGGTTTTTTCGTCTTTCTTGGCGACGGCCTTACCGGCCGATTTGTCATCATTGGCGGCGCCGTCTTCGTCTTCGTCGTCTTCATGTTCAACGACGTTGATGCCCATCTCGGAGAGCTGGGCCATGATGTCTTCAATCTGCTCAGACGAGACTTCTTCAGACGGCAGCACCTTGTTAAGCTGGTCATAGGTGACAAAGCCTTTCGACTTTGCCGTCTTAATCATCTTTTTGACATCGGCGTCCGTGAGGTCGAGCACCGGACCATCCGACGGATCAACCTCTGTCTTCTTTTTTGTCGCCGCTTTTTTCGCCATGATTACCTGCCGCTAAATTTCTTTTCGACGCTTTGCTTCCAGTTCTCCAGCGCACCGCTGAGTGACTTTTCTTCGCTATCGTCGTGAGCCCCGCCGTCTTCTACCTTGCTGTCGTTGACGGCCGATTCCCGCGCCGTCATCGCTGCTTTCCAACCTTCTTCGCCGTCTGTGAAAATCTGGGACGCCGATCGCGTTACATCCTGCTTCAGACTCGAGTCATGAAGGTGGACGGCAAGGGCTGTTTTGAACCCCTGTTCCACCTCGTCTATCCCAGCGTTCGGGCGAAGGAATCGTTGTTTCGAGAGCTCGGCGTCTTTTAAGACCCGCTCCAAGGCTCCGTTCGCGCGCGTCTGGCTGAGATGGCTTTTCAGCCCATCGCTGTCAAGAGCGGGATTGGCGGAAAATGCCGATAATATCTCGGAAAGTAGCGCTTTCAGCGCCGGATCGCCGAGCTCAAGGTCAAGGATCGCCGCTTCCTGACGTTCAATCAGCGCCGGATGATTGATGGCGGCGAGGACGAGGGTTGCTTCATTGGCCCAGTCAGAAGGCGCGCCGCGGCGTTTGAGGCCGGCGCTCGGGCGGGCCGGCGGGGTATAATTTGTGAAAATTCCGCCGCTAGGCTTCCGCCGCGGGCTGTGCCGGGGCTTCGATTGCCACTCCTTTTTGGGCGCTGCGAAAAAATCATCCAGGCGGCGCGCAAATTCAGCCCCATAGGCAGCGCGTACATCCTTGTCGGCGATCGCCTTCACGAGGTCGCGCAAATGCGTCCGCAGCGCCGCCCGTCTTTCCGGCGTATCGAGGCTGCGGCTTTCGATCTCACGCGCCCACAAAACGCGCGCCAGCGGTTCAGCGTTTTCGAGGCCTGCATGAAAGGCGCCCGGACCTTCTGTGCGAATGAGATCGTCAGGGTCCTTGCCCTCCGGCAGAAACGAAAAGCGCAGCGACTTGCCAGGCTTTAAAAGCGGCATCGCCCGGTCGATGGAACGATGCGCAGCGGCAAC
>JANQOV010000036.1 GCA_028285645.1 Hyphococcus sp. | reverse complement strand
CGTTGAAGCATCAGAGCCCATAAAATCTGGTTATGTTGTCAAAGCGCGTATTGTTTCTTCGGCGGACGCAACGGCGCGCTTCGTTCATGCCGGCTGGATCTGAACTTGTTAAGCTTCGCTCGCGTGGTTCGATCACTGCGTGATTATTGCTGCCGCCGCACCACCATCACGTCCTGTGAATAAGCGGCGCCATCCCCTTGCGACCATGCGCCGTGGAAAATATCACCGTCGGCTTTTAGCCCCGCCTCTGCGAGCATCGACAAAAACGCATCCTCGTCATAGCCGGTCATTGCTTCCGGGACAGCAAGGTCGCCCGCCCATACCGGTCCCCCATAAGGCTGCATGGTCAGCGTCGCCGTTTTCGCCGCCATGTTTGCGCGCGCGGCGTCATTGACCAGATAGGCTGTTAAATAGGCGCTGCCATCCGGCTTCAAGCACCGCGCTAGCTCCGCAAGATATTGCCTGGCGTCGTCTTCAAGGAGATGCGTAAACACAGACGTTGCAATCGCAGCATCGGCCCATCCGTCATCGCAGGGGAATGTGTAATCACTGGCTTTCACCGTCGACTGTGGATTGTATTCCTCGCTGAAAAGGTCTGCGTGATGAAATGAAAAACGATCGTCATGACCCTGCAACAGTTGGCGCGCGAAAGCGATCGCCTTGGCCGACACGTCAAATCCAATATAGCGCCCCTCTTCATTCAACGCATTGCGCAGCGGCCAGGCGATCCGCCCGGAGCCGCAACCAATGTCGAGTATGTTTGCTACGGGACCGAAACCGAGTTTACTTTGAATGTTGCTGCATGCGGCGCTGCCGGATTGATAAAAATCGTTGCCGCCGAAATTATGAAAAATCAGCCAGGGCTCCGGCCCTGGATTGCGTCCACTCAGGCGTCTTGGAACAGATCGCAGGTCAAGCCACGCAGCGCGCGCCAATCGATAGACGGGACGAGGGATAATCTCGTAGACCGGGCCCAGTTTTCCATACTTTGCAACGCGGCGATTCATGCGTTCTCCATTGATAATCTTGCGTCGCAAAGCAAGCGATTTTATCGCCCGCGTAATTCGGTTTTGAGAATTTTGCCCGAAGCGTTACGCGGCAGCGCGTCGATTGTTTGGACAAGACGCGGCAATTTGAATTTTGCGATCTTGTCTTCCAGGAAGCTATTAACTTCCTCCACCGTCAGCTCTTTGCCGTCGCGCGTTGCAACAAAGGCTTTGACGATTTCACCCCAGCGTTCGTCGGGTACGCCGATGATCGCCGCCTCGCGGATATTCGGATGCCCCGCCAGCGCGCTTTCTATTTCAGCGGGATAAATGTTTTCGCCGCCGGAAATCACCATATCCTTGACGCGATCGACAACATACAAAAATCCGTTCTCATCTAGATAGCCGGCGTCGCCGGTGTGATACCAGCCGTTCTTTATCACTTCATCCGTTGCATCTTGACGGTTCCAATAGCCGGTCATGGTGAACGGCGAGCGCACGACAATTTCACCGGTTTCCCCTTGCGGGACCTCTTCGCCGTCGGCGCCGCAAACTTTGACCTCACAGCCGGGAAGTGGTTTGCCAGCGGAGGTTCTGTGTTTTAGCCCCTTCTCATGATCCTCTGCTGAAAGGATCGTGACGCCGCCGGTGGTTTCCGTCATACCGTAAAGCTGCATGATTTCGGCGTTGGCAAATCCTGCAATGGCGGCGTCAAGCAGTGGTTCCGGCATCGGCGCTGCGCCGTAGCTGATAGACCTAAAGTTATGCAGTGGCTTTTGAAGCTGCTTTGCCGCTTCTAGGATCATCAACACCATCGCCGGAACCAGGAAAGAGCCGAGCGGCGGCCCCTCCTGCGCGTCTTCTACGATCCTGACGGGATCAAACTGCCGATACTGACGCACCGGCATCGACCGCGACATGCCGATCAATCCGTAACAAACGCCGGCGATATGGAAATGCGGCAGGGCGTGGACGACGGTTTCATCGTCAGCGATGTCGGTCAGGAATTCGCCTTTCATGCCCGCTTCGCCGACCTCGTAAAAGCAGCGATGGGGCAACACGACGCCTTTCGGCAGGCCAGTGGTGCCGCTTGTATAGAGTTGGATGCATGGGTCGTCCGCCTGCGGCGTATAGTCGATACCCCCGGCTGGCGCTGCATCCCGGAAGGCCGCGAAATCCTTGCTCCCTTTCCCGTCGATGATGATCGTCTCCGGCGGGTCGAAATCGCCGAGCTTATTCAAGGGCTCTAGAAACTGTGTTTCCGCGAAAAAGAGCTTGGCCTCAGCATCTTTCAAAATGGCGTTCACCTCAGCCGGGGCCAGGCGCCAATTGATGGGGGCGAGAACGACGCCTGATTTCGCGGCCCCAAAAAGCGCTTCCCAGAAGACATCAAGGTTTTGCGCCAGCCAGGCGACCCGGTCGCCAGGCTCAAGGCCCGCATTCCGAAAGGCGCTCGCTGCACGGTCAGCGCGCTCATTGAGCGCTTGATAAGAGATCTCCTGACCCTCGAATGAAAGCGCCGTCTCAAGAGGACGGTTCCTCGCCTGCGTCTCGATGAGCTCGCCCAGAAAAGGAGGATTGAGGATTTCACGGCTCGCCATGTTCATTGCTCCCTGTGGCGTTTTTTCCAGTCACTATGCCCTTTCCGGGGCTAATCGCCAAACTGCATTGCGGCCTTGCACGCCCGCCTGCACTCCCCCAAATTCGACGCCGCGAAACTGAATGGAGCCCATATGCCCAGCTTTGAAGAGATCAAGAGCCGCCTGCGAATTCCCGTTGTCGGATCGCCGATGTTCATCGTCTCCAACCCTGAGCTCGTGATCGCGCAGTGCAAGGCAGGCGTGATCGGCTCCTTTCCAGCGCTCAACGCCCGCCCGCAACCGGCGCTCGATGACTGGCTTACGCAGATCAAGGATGCGCTGGCGCGCCATGATGAAGAAAACCCGGATGCGCTATCGGCGCCCTATGCGGTCAACCAGATCGTCCACCGCTCCAATGACCGGCTAATGCAGGACATGGAGACCTGCGTGAAGCATCAGGTTCCCGTTGTGATTACGTCGCTGGGCGCGCGGGAAGAGATTTACGAGGCTGTGCATTCTTATGGCGGGATCGTGCTCCACGACGTGATCAACAATAAATTCGCCAAAAAGGCGATTGAGAAAGGCGCGGACGGGTTGATCCCAGTCGCTGCTGGGGCCGGCGGCCATGCTGGCGTGCAATCGCCCTTTGCGCTCATCCAGGAGATCCGGGAATGGTTTGACGGGCCCATCGCGTTGTCAGGATGCATCGCCCGCGGTCAATCAGTCCTGGCGGCGGAAGCCATGGGCGCGGACCTCGCCTATATCGGCTCCGCCTTCATCGCCACCCATGAAGCGAATGCAAATGAACAATACAAGCAGGCGATTGTTGACGGCTATGCAGATGACATTGTCTACACGAACTATTTTTCAGGCGTGCATGGCAATTACTTAAAACCGTCGATCGAAAATTCGGGGCTGGACCCTGACAATCTGCCCGAGTCCGATCCCTCCAAAATGAACTTTCAGTCCGGCGGCGACAGCGCCAAAAAACTCTGGAAAGACATCTGGGGCTGCGGTCAGGGCATTGGCGCGGTCAAGGCGGTGATGTCAACGGGCGATTATGTGGACAGACTTGCGCAGGAGTATGAAAGCGCCAAGGCGGCTCTATGCAAATGACGCGGAGGCTGGCGACGATTGCACTGAGCGCAATGGTTGTCGCCTGCGGAAACTCGGAAAACGAAATCGGCGAATTCAAAAATGATTTCGTCGGCAATGAGATCAAGATCGAGGCCTTGTCGGACCCGAAGGTGAACGGCATAACCTGTCATCTCACCCATTTTGACCGCGGCTTTTGGGACAGAGTCGCAAAGGGCAACTGGTTCGAAGACCCCTCAAACGCGTCCATCGCTTGCCGCCAGACCGGCGACATTGCGATCGGCGATATCGATCTCGATAAAAGCGGCGAGGAAGTTTTTACGCAACGCCAAAGCCTGATTTTCAAAACACTTGCGGTGCGGCGCATCTATGACCGCGGCAATCATACCCTGGTTTACGTGGCGTATAGCCGAAAGCCCGTTGAGGGGTCTGCAAAAATGGCGGTGTCGACGATTTCCCTATACGGACAAAACGTCCCCGCCCCTGCGTTGGAAAAATAGACTCGGGGTTGGCGCCTACTGCTGCGGGTGCCTCGCCAAATAGTCCTCGAAATAGGCGATCGTTTTAGCGAGACCCTCTTTCAAAGACGTCTTCGGCTCCCAGTTCAGCACCTTTTTCGCTTTGGTGATGTCAGGTTGCCGCTGGCGCGGGTCATCCTGCGGCAAGGGCCGTTGTTCAATCGTCGATTTTGATTCCGTCAGTTCAATCACGAGCTCAGCCAACTGCTTGATGGTGAACTCATTCGGATTGCCGAGATTGATCGGGCCTGTCACCTCATGGGGCGTATCCATGAGCCGCAACAGCGCCTCGACCATTTCATCCACATAACAAAAGGAACGGGTCTGGGCGCCGTCGCCATAGATCGTAATCGGCTTGCCTTCGAGCGCCTGCACGATGAAGTTCGACACCACCCTGCCGTCATTGGGATGCATGCGCGGGCCATAGGTGTTGAAGATGCGCGCTACCTTGATCGGCATGTCATACTGGCGGCGGTAGTCAAAGAACAGCGTTTCCGCACAGCGCTTGCCTTCGTCGTAACAGGAGCGCGGCCCGATCGGGTTTACATTGCCCCAATATTCCTCGGGCTGCGGGTGAACCTCAGGATCGCCGTAAACTTCCGACGTTGAGGACAGGAGCACTTTCGCCTTGGTGCGCTTAGCAAGGCCGAGCATATTGATCGAGCCAATGACGCTGGTCTTGGTGGTTTGCACTGGGTCGAACTGATAATGAACGGGCGATGCGGGCGCTGCGAGATTGAAGATCTCATCGACCTCCACAAACAGCGGAAAGGTGATGTCGTGGCGCACGACTTCGAAATTGGGGTTCGGGATCAGCGTCTTCATGTTTTCCCGCGTGCCGGTGTAATAATTATCGGCGCACAGAACTTCGTGACCTTGCTCAATCAGCCTTTCGCAAAGGTGTGAGCCGATAAAGCCGGCCCCGCCGGTCACCAATACTCGCTTCGTTCCTCCACGCATGGTGGTTTTGCTCCTCGTTCAACCCGCTGCTTAGGCCGCCGTATGTTCGGTCAGCCCTTGCGGCCGCCAAAGCGTGGCAAGCGTTCCCGCCGCCTGCATTGCCTCATAGGTCTCAAGGTCCTGCGGCGTGTCAACCTCAAGCCATCCATTTGAGACGGGGGCAGAGAGAATTGGGTATCCGGCGTCAATCAGAAGCTGCAAAAAGCTGGTCATATACATGTTGGCGAAAGGCTGACCGTCATAGGTTTCCTCACGGTCCAGCCCTTCATAAAAGGCGCGGACCTTCAGCTGCGCATCCTTCGAAACCTTGGTGAGGCCGATGTACTGGCCTTCGATCTCATCCATTGATGTTGGCTTCTTTCCGATTTCAAGAAGCCGGCCGTCGGGCGCGAGCTTCAGCGTTTCCGCATCGCTCAAGGGATCCTCCATCCGCGCCCGCCATAAGTCATTCCAGCCTTTGTCTATGAGCGTCACAATGCCTGACGGCGCATCCATCAGCGTCCGAAGCACAAGCGGCTCATAGACAATGTCCGAGTAGGCGATAATCAAATCATCCGATCCGTCAAAAAGCGAAGCAGCCTTAAAGAGGCTCGCCACCATATTGCTCGTTGCATAATCGGGATTGTGGAAGCGCTCAGCCCCGTAACGGACTAAGGCGCCGCTTGCGTAACCAGTCACCAGGTAAATCTCATTGACGCCGCAATAGCGGATGGACGCAAGTTGATGATCAAGCAGCGGCGAACCCAAAAGCGGTACGAGACATTTAGGCTTGTCGTCAGTCAGCGGCCGCAACCGGGCACCCTGCCCTGCGCAGAGGATTAGAATTCGCATGGTCTTGTCATTTGTCTATCACCACGCGCCGAGGATAGTCGAGCTGGTTTCATTTGAACGAGCCGGACGCATACGTCCAGATGCGGGAGACCCCTCACCCTTCGTCTGACGCGTCGGAAGCTGTTTTGCTGCGAAAGAACGCCTTTATCCGGTAGTAATATCGGCGCACCGTAAAAGCGATCGCAGCAAAGAACCCGAGGATCGTCGAAACGATGGCGCTGCCCGTACCCGGATCAAGATAAGCATGGGCCGGCGTCGTCGCCATTGCGGCAACCGCAACAACGCACATCAGTAGCGGGCGACGGCGACTGCTTTTCATCTCAAAAATCCTCAAAAATAGACGCGCCCACACTAGACGCGCCGAACTCTACAGGGCTGCGCTCAAGCTTAGATTCCACTTCTTAATCCTTTGTTTAGACCGAGAGGCCCGCCAAAGGCGGCGTTCAGGCGCACGCTCTTTGCTGTTCATCTGCATTCGCGCCCGATTGCCGACGTCGAATGCTAGGCGCCGGTTCTCATTGCCCCAAAACCGGCGTAACCTCGGCGCATGATCAAACGACTTTGCAAAATCGTCGCGACCATCGGCCCCGCCAGCGCATCGCCCTCCATGCTGCGCTTGTTGCGCGACGCTGGTGTCGATGTATTCCGGCTCAATATGAGCCATGGCGAACACGATAAGCTGGCGAAAGTGGTCGCCGCGATCCGCGAAATCGAACGGGAAACAGACACACCCATTGCGATCTTTGCGGACTTGCAGGGCCCAAAAATCCGCACCGGTCAGTTTCCTGAGGGCGCGCTGCAACTCCGCTATGGCGGCGAATATCGCCTTGAAAACACCTATATGGCGTCTGACGATGAAACCATCCCAATCCCGCACCCCGAGCTCTTAAACGTTCTGGAAAAAGGAGACATCCTAAAACTCGACGACGGCAAGCTTCAGGTCACGGTGACAGAGGCGTCGGCTGGTGACATCAAAGTTCGGGCAGATACGCCCGGCGCGCTTTCTGACCGCAAGGGCATCAACTTGCCTGGCCGGCGTCTGCCGATATCAGCGCTCACGGACAAAGACCGCACCGATCTTGATTTCGCCCTCGACCAGGGCGTCGATTACATCGCGCTTTCTTTTGTGCAGCAGGCTGACGATGTCAAAGAAGCAGCCGATCTTATCGAGGGCCGCGCCGGCATCATCGCCAAAATCGAAAAGCCGTCAGCGGTCGACTGCCTTGACGAGATCATCGCCCTTGCTGACGCCATCATGGTGGCGCGCGGCGATCTTGGCGTTGAATGCGCGCCGGAAGACGTGCCGCTCATCCAGCGGCGGATCATCAAGGCCTGCCGCAACGCCGGCAAGCCGGTCATCGTCGCAACCCACATGCTCGAATCCATGGTCGATTCGATTGCGCCGACTCGCGCTGAAGCTTCCGATGTTTCGACCGCGGTCTATCAAGGCGCTGATGCAGTGATGTTGTCGGCGGAAACCGCCATCGGCCGTCACCCACCCACCGCCGTCGCCATTATGGACAGGATCATCGTCGCCACCGAACGCGATGAGACCTCGCAAGGCTACGACCGCATCAGCGATGACGACCACGACTACACGACGGCGGACGCAATGACCGCATCCGCCCGCCGTATTGCTGAAGTCTTGGATTGCAAGCTGGCGATCGCCTACACCAAGACCGGCTCAACAGCGCGGCGCTTGTCGCGCGATCGCCCGCGGGCGCCGATCATCGCCGCCACGCCTGACCGGCGCGTCGCCAGAAATCTTTCGCTGTATTGGGGCGTGCGGCCCGTCGTCACCGACGACATTGCGCATTTTCACGAGATGATCGAAAAAGCCGATAGTCTCGCGCAGGCCCATGGCGGCGTTGAAGGCGAACGGATTATTATTCTTGCCGGCTATCCCTTCGGCCGGCGCGGCAAAACCAATACGCTGAAAATCAGCCGTATCGGCATGCCGAAGGACTAACGCGGCGTTCACGCAGATAAGACGACGAAAGCGACGATGACCATCGAAGCCGGGTCGATCGAAGCTGAACTGAACGGCGGCGCTCATGAGGATTTCCAGGCGATGGATAGAAACAAGGACGGAGCGCGGCCCGCCGTGATCATCGCCCATCCATGGACCGGACGCTGCGCCGTCGAAGGCGGCGACGATCGGACCACTATGCTCGACTGCGCGAGCGCGCAAGCCTCGGCTCTCTGGCTTATCCGCCCACGACCGCCAAGCCTATTGTTTATTTTTTGACCATCATTGCTTATAGGGGCTGAAAACCTTTTTGTGCGTAATATCTCGCCGCCAGACCAACACTCTGGCGAGTACTCATCGGCGCAATTGATGAGTTAGCGGAGAATGATAATGAAGATTTTGGTCACCGGCGGCGCTGGTTTTATCGGTTCGGCAGTCGTAAGAATGGCGTTAGAGCGCGGTGACGAGATCATCAATGTTGATAAGCTCACCTATGCGGCCAATCTGGATAATCTCAAAGGATGGACCGAACGCAGCGGATATGCCTTTGAACAAGCCGATATCTGCGACAGCGCCGCAATCGCGCGCATATTTTCAGAACACCAACCGGATGCGGTCATGCATCTGGCAGCCGAATCTCATGTCGATCGCTCAATCGATGGGCCAGACGCATTCATTCAGACCAACCTCGTCGGCACTTTCCAGATGCTGCAAGCTGCGCGCGGTTATTTCGATACGCTCTCGCCGGAACGTAAAGACCGCTTCCGATTTCATCATGTCTCAACGGATGAGGTCTATGGCTCATTGGGCGAAGACGGACTGTTCCGAGAAGACACACCCTATGCGCCCAATTCGCCCTATTCAGCATCCAAAGCCGGTTCTGATTTTCTGGCGCGCGCCTGGAGCGAGACCTACGCCCTGCCGGTCGTAACAAGCAATTGCTCCAACAATTATGGACCGTACCAGCACCCCGAGAAACTCATTCCCGTTGTCATCCTCAAAGCTTTAGCCGGCGACAAGATTCCCGTTTACGGAAAGGGTGAGAATATTCGCGATTGGCTATTTGTCGACGATCACGCTGATGCGCTTTTACTCATTCTAAAGACCGCCGCTTTTGGCGAAACCTACAATGTTGGCGGCCTGAACGAGCGCCGTAATATTGACCTTGTCCGGACGATCTGCCAACTGATGGATGAGATCCATCCGCGCCCAACCCCGCATGAAGACCTTATCTCATTTGTTGCTGACCGACCGGGGCATGATCAACGCTATGCGATCGATGCGTCAAAGATAGAACGAGAGCTTTCCTGGAAACCTTCCGTTACCGTCGAAGAGGGCATGCGCCGAACGGTCGCATGGTACTTGGACAATGAATGGTGGTGGCAGGCTATTCGCCAGCAAGGTTTTGAGGGCCAGCGTCTTGGCCTTGCTTCTAAAGAGCAGGAGCATGATGGATGAAGGGAATTATTCTCGCCGGCGGCTCCGGTACGCGGCTTAATCCAATTACGAACGCCGTTTGCAAACAGCTCTTGCCGGTCTACGACAAACCGATGATTTATTACCCGCTCACTACGTTAATGCTGGCTGGTATTCGAGATATCCTGATCATCACTACGCCGGAAGATTCAGCAGTGTTTAAACGCCTGCTTGGCGACGGCCAGCAATGGGGCGTCAATCTTTCCTATAAAGTTCAGCCCAAGCCGGAAGGTCTCGCGCAAGCTTTTCATATTGGCGAAGACTTTATAAACGGCGGCAAATGCGCGCTGGTGCTCGGTGACAATATTTTTTACGGTCACGGTTTTGGCGAAATATTGCAACGCGCAGCGGCGCTTGAATCCGGCGCCGTCGTTTTCGGAAGTCACGTTCATGATCCGGAGCGATATGGCGTCGTTGAATTCGACGCCGACGGCCGCGCCATATCATTCGAAGAAAAGCCGGCCAACCCAAAATCGAATTATGCCGTTACCGGCCTTTACTTTTACGATGAAAGTGTTGTGACGCGCGCGCAAAAGGTCAAGCCTTCGGCGCGTGGAGAGCTGGAAATCACTACTCTCAATCAGATGTATCTTGACGATAAGGCAATCACCGTCGAACTGCTTGGCCGCGGGCACGCTTGGCTCGACACAGGCACCTACACGTCCCTACTGCAGGCTGCACAATTCGTTCAGACCGTTGAGGAGAGACAGGGGCTGAAAATCGGATGCGTTGAAGAAGTCGCTTACCGTATGGGCTATATTGACGCCAAACAGGTCGAAAGCCTGGCGGATGGATTGTTGAAAAGCGGCTATGGCGAATATCTTAAAAACATCCTGACTGACAACATATATTAGAAGTCGCTGACACCATGGAAATGCTAGCGTTGGAAATCGACGACGTTAAAATCTTCACACCGCGCCGTTTTGGCGATGATCGCGGTTATTTCACTGAGACCTATAACAAACGCGTCTTTGACGAACTTTTGTCTGGTTACGACTTTGTTCAAGACAACGAGAGTTTCTCGAAAAATCGCTTCACCGTACGAGGACTGCATTATCAATCGCCCCCCTTTGCTCAAGATAAGCTGGTGCGTGTTGTCAAAGGCCGAATTCTCGACGTCGTTGTTGATGTGCGCAAAGGTTCTTCAACATTTGGCAAGTGGGTGTCGGCGGAATTGACTGCGAAAAAGGGCGAACAGCTTTTGGCGCCAAAAGGCTTTCTACACGGCTTCATGACGCTGGAGACTAATTGCCTTGTCATTTACAAGGTCACCAACTTTTACGACGGACCATCCGATGGCGCTGTTCACTGGGACTCCCCTTCACTCAAAATCGACTGGCCGGTTGACGCTTCCAAGGCCACGCTTTCTGATAAAGACGCTAATGCGCCGCTTTTCGAAGCCTTCGATTCTCCGTTTTCATATGCGTGAAAGCGCGACTGCTTCGCCGTAATTATGGAACAAGCCTGCGATGAAGATGCTCCTAGCGGGCGCCACCGGACAAGGCGCGCGCCATGGCCGAACGCAGCGCAGGAACACGGTACAAGACTGCGTGAAGCGGGCGATCGCTGAGGGGATTAATGCGAGCGTGGGCGGGGCTTCTGCCCGACAGGATCATCGGCGCCGAAAAGATTAGACCGAAGTGTGTCCGCGATCTTATCATTCTTTTGTCGTTGCCAAACTTGTTTCGGCAGTCCAAAACCGCAAAACTCTAAGTCACAATTTCCCTTTCCCGGATCATCGGATAAAATCCGAAGATGAAAACTGGATGACCTAAACGTCGTGCGAGCACAGCAGCATAAGGAATTTGATGATGACCATCGAAACCCGATCGATTGACTATGACCTGAACGGCGGCGCACATGAGGGTTTGCTTGCGATAGATAGCAGCAATGCCAGCGCGCGACCCGTCGTGCTCATTTCCCATGCATGGGGCGGGCGCGGCGATGTGGAAGACGGATACGCGAAGAAGCTGGCTGCATTGGGTTATGCGGGCTTTGCCCTTGATCTTTATGGCAAAGGCAAGCGCGGCGAGACCACCGAAGAATGTCAGGCGCTGATGACGCCGTTCATGGAAGACCGGGCGATGCTTCAGGAACGGCTGTTGTCAACCATTGATTATGTCGCCGGCCTGCCGGAAGTCGACGAGAACAATATCGCCATTATGGGTTTTTGCTTTGGCGGCCTTTGCGCCCTCGATGTCGCCCGCTCAGGCCGGGCCATCAAAGGCGCTGCAAGTTTTCACGGGCTGTTTGCGCCCAATGGCCTAGATGCAAGCGGCGACATCAAAGCGAAAGTCATCGCCTTTCATGGCTGGGACGATCCCATGGCGACGCCGGACGACGTGAAAGCCCTCGCTGAGGAAATGACCGCGCGCAACGCCGATTGGCAACTCCACGGCTATGGTGGAACCATGCACGCCTTCACCAATCCGGCGGCGAACGATCCTGATTTCGGCACGGTCTATAATGAAACGGCGGCGAACCGAGCCTGGGCGGCGATGGAGAATTTCCTGGCTGAGATTTTCAGGTAGCGAACTGACGAGCGCTCAATCGCCGCAGTCCTCAGCTTCCAGCCGCCGCAACAATAGATCCCGCGCTTCGTTGATCTTTGACGCGAGATAATCTGTACCCCCCTTGTCGGGATGGATCTGGCCGATCAGCTTCTTGTGAGCGGCGCGCACTTCGTCGGCGCTCGCGCCCTCTTCCAACCCCAGAACCTCAGCGGCCTCACGTTCCGTCATCGCCGCGCGGGCGGGATTGTTGACCGGCGGGTGCGCGCTTTCATCTTCCCGGATCGCGCGGTCGCGCCAGAGTTCGATCCCCATGACGCCGCCTGCGGCGATTAGCACCATGAACGCAAGCGGCCATAATTTTGCGGCAAACAGCGCTGCGACCAGCCCGAGCCAGACGACGCCTTTGAAGATGGTCATGTTGCGGTTTTCGCCGCCCTTACCCTCGCCCTTCGCAAGGCGATAAAGCAGCCAGAGCGCCGCGCCGAAGGAGACCAACAAGGCCAATACGCCAAGAGACATGAATACCGCCGCTTTACGGGCCCCTCAGCTTCGGCGCCCGTCAGAACGCTAGCACAATTTGAGAGGCGCCGCCTGTTAAGCGGCGACGTCCTGTTGGGACGGCGCAGCGCGTTCCTCCGGCACAGGCAGATTAAGAGACGCCACCAGCGAGCGGATTTCAAGACGCGCCGTTACATGGCTCATGGTCGAAAGCCGTACCGGCGCATTGCGTCCGCCAAGATCGAGCAGCGTGAGCCCCATGGGGAACAATTCGCGATAGATTACGCGATCGCCGAACCCACGAGCCAGCCGGAACCCGATGCGGCTGGAAAGGTCCTCAAGGCGCTCGGCCATTTTGCGCTTGTTGCGCGCTTTGGTGGCGGAAACACGGTTGCGCATCACCACCCAGTCGATGCCGCCGGGAACGCCGGTATGCGCCCGATGCTTGCGCGCCAGCCAGACCATTTCGCTGTAAAGGCTTGGGCCCGCGACCTTGCTGGTCTCGGGATCAAGCCGCGCCAGCAGGTCAAAATCCACAAAGCTGTCATTGAGAGGCGTCACGATGGTGTCCGCATGCAGATGCGCAAGACGCGACAGGTGGGTGTTCGCACCGGGGCAATCGATCACTACGAAATCGCAGTCGGCAAGCGCCTGCAGTGTGCTGGTGAAGCGCTCGGTTTCCTGCCGCCGCGACTCTTCACGGCTGTCGAGGTCGGACGGCTCAACAGTCGGCGTTACCGGAAATTCAAGCGACAGATTGTTGATTTCGTTGAACTTTCGTCTGTTCTCGATATAGCGAGAAAGACTGCGTTGCCGCAAATCCAAATCGATCGCAGCAACCCGCGCATCACTTTTCAGGAGCGCCACCACCAAATGCATGGCTGCGGTCGACTTACCCGAGCCGCCTTTTTCATTCCCCAAAACAATGACATGCGTCATTCAGTTGTCTTTCACGCTCAAGGCCAAAGCGGCCGTTTTCACCCAATCGGCTTACCAACGGGAAACCTTCTCACAGATAGTCTTATGCTTGCCGCGATTCTTGCAACGGCAGCAGTGAAAAATGGAGACTGAACATATTTAAGTGCGTCGCCGTCCTTTGTTGCCTCATGCTGTCGTCGATCGCGCCCGCCCGCGCGGACATCAACTTGAGTCCCCTGCGGCATGTCATATCGGCGAAAGAGCCGTCAGCAGTGTTCACAGTCTCCAATCCTTCATCGCGCATCCTCGACGGGCGTATCTCCTGGATTGACCTCGCCGCTGCTGAGGACGGTTATGAACCCGCCTCTGCTGACTTAAGATCAAACTTGAGCGCGGCGCCGTTCCTTGTTGTTTCTCCTGCTGACTTCCGGCTCGAGCCAGGCGCCAGGATTGAGGTTACCGTCAGATTGAAAGAAGGCGCGACACCGCCGCGCGGAGAGCGCCGCTCTCACCTTCTCATCGAGACCGCCGCCGCAAGAACCTCCATCCGCAAGGCCAGCCAAAACGGACTGCAGATCGATATCGGCCTTGGGGTTTCCGCGCCTGTGATTTTGCGCGGGGCCGGCAAGGCCTCGGCGGTAATCGGCGACACGAAACTGCTTCGGGATGAGGCCGGCCTGCTGGTGCTCTCAACCGCCATCGAACAACAGGGCGGTCACTCAGCCTATGGCCGCCTCGTAGTGCGCCACAAGCCGTCGGGGAAAGGCAAAGTGCTGGACCTTGGCGTTCGGGAAAATGTTGCCGCTTATACGGACGGCCCGCCGCGTCGCTTTGAAACGCCGCTGGGTAAGATCCACTTGCCGGAAGGCGAACTGGAAGTGCGCTATGAAGGCCGCGCCGAATATGAAGGCCGCGTTTTCGACAGCCGATTGTTTGACATTGAAAAATCGGAGTAGGCGCAAGCTGCGCTAACGACCGGCTTCGCCGACCGAAGGCAGGACTTGTGTTTCGAGGGTTTTGATAGACGAAGAGTTTGGGCTGTCGCCGTAACGCAGAGAAAAGCCGCCTAGCCGCCGGTTTCCGCAAGCGACAGGCGCTCGCCTTGAAAGCCGGAAACTGAACAAAAGAGGCCTTTATCCTTCAAATTAACGCACAGCGCTGCCGCTCTTTCTTCAGAAGAAAAGCCGCCGCCGATCAACCGTAGAAAGACACCCTTGTCCGGCAAGTTGACGCGCTCAATGCGCGGCTCAAGCAACCCCAGCTCATCGGGGTTTTCGCGCTGCAGCTGCCGCCATCCGTCGCGCGCTTCGCTCATTTGCCGATAAGAGGCGAGATGCACGCCGAACAAGACGCTTGCGGTTTCGATCTCGCCGACAGCCTCATTTTCAAAAACGGTTTCATCGGATGAGAAAGTCGGCTGCACCAGTCGCGGCGCGTCTTCGATCAACACTTCCGAACCGCGCAATTCCGGCGCTTCGGTCTCAGCCACAACGACCTCGTCAGCATCTGGCGCCGCAGCGACCGGCGCCGGTTTCGGCGGCGCTTCCTGTTTGGCTTCAGTTGCGGACGGCGCTTCGTCCGCTGCAGTCTCCGCTGCGTCGGCCTCAGCTTTCGATCGCTCGCTGCGCTGTAACGCCAGGAGCTGATTGGCGAGACGGGCGTTCTCGGATTTCAGCCGCTCATTTTCCAGTTCGAGCGCGGCGGTTTTCATCTCTATTTCTTCAAAAGCCTCAGGGCTTAGCGCCGCTTTTGATTCGTTTGATTTTCCGGTCAGGGTCGAGCATGCCGAAAGCAAGATCACCGAAGCCGATGCAAGGAATAGCTTTAATTTAGGCACTATGAGCTTACTCCCGTAGGAATCGACCGGCGGACCGACTGAACCGTCTTAACGTCGCCCTCCGACTTGCAAATATTAATCATCCTTAAGCCTTACGCCAATCCCAAGGCCGCAACAAATTGCGCCTGACCGTCCACGACGCACGGTATTTGGGAAAATTCGAGTGTTTATTTCCACAGCGTCGTCGATCAGGAAGGCTGGACATTGAGCATCGACGTGTATCGAACCGAATCAGTTTCAGAAGGGCGCTCCAGCAAGCCATAGTCAAAAACCCGCGCCGTCCCGTCCTCAGGGCCAGCGCTCATGAACACCAAAATGTCCTCGGCGCCGTCCCTGTTGAAATCCGCATAGGCGATTTCCTGTAAAACCGCCGCATCGCCGTCACGGGCGACTGTCCATTCGCCATCGCGGTTGCTGGATATCTGTAGACTCTCATAGGGTCCTTGGTCATTGGCCGAAAACGCCAGCAAGGTTGAAATATCAAGCCCGGCGAAATGTTCCTGGCTGAGCCCCTCCTCGCCGAAGAAGGATCGGGCGGGCGGCTCGGCTGCCTCCAGCAAGGCGATGACGCCGCAGGCGCGTATGAAATAGGCTTCGCGCCGCATTTCCCGCGATGAGGGCGCATACCAGCCGGACCAGGACATTTCCGCATATTCGGCGCAGGTCGTGCAGCGCATCGGGTCTGATTCGTGGTTCGTAGGATGCGCAAGTTCAATGGAAACCGGATCGCCGGCGTTATCCAGAACCGGCGCATTACGAAGCCGCGCCGTGTCGTCCTTGCCGTAGCAGCCCTTTGTCTCGCCTTCGAAAAACGGCAGGTCAGATTTCAAGCAGAGCTCGTAATCATCCGCATGCGACGCTGCAACGCTGCGTGTTTCCGCTGGCTGGTCACTCTCATTCGCGGGCAAGCCGAGAACCAGCGCTCCCGCTGCGCCTACGGCGCCCGCCCCGATCATCAATTGTTTCATGCCGGCCACCATCCCTAAAGCAAGCCCAATTCAGCGAGTTCCATGCGCAGTGCTTGTCCGCCTTGCGCGACCCCATCCGCATCCTTTGGCGCGTCTTCGTTGCGCAAATACCGCCAGCCCTGAAAGGCGCGTTTGGGCGCCGGTTCGGTCGGTATGACGTTCGGCGCCAACATGATGGCGCATCGATTGACCCCGTCCGCGCCAACACGCCCTTCGAACCCGACAATTTTCTGACGCGCCAATATCAATCCCTTGATCACCCAATAGATCGAACCGCCATCGAGCAGCTCATCTTGCCGCCGCGGATGCATGCGCGTGACATGCGCATGAACGTCACCGCGGCCGACTTTTCTGTTTTCAGCGGCCGAGCGGCGCACCCGCTCGCTAAGGTCTTCGATTGATTGCGCGCCGACACAAAGTTTGACGATGTGTAACGCCATAGCGTTCCAGCCCGTAAACCCGGACTTCTTATTTGTTGGCGACGCGTAATCGCGCAACATCCCGCGCCCGTTGACGTTTAAGATCGTGGCGCGCTGTTCGTTTCACGAGGATGTACAAAATGAAATAGCTCATGGCGGCGCCGGTTGCAGAAAGCCACATGGGCAGATTGTCGAACACCGCGGTGAACCGCTCATAGGTAAAGCCGACCTGTTCGGCAATCGCCGGAAACTCTTGCGCTAACAACAATGCCGCGCCCATGCCGGTGAGCGCAAAAGCGAGCAGTCCGGCAAGGACGGCGCCCACCGTAACGCCGATATCAGCGTGCTCTTCGGCCTTGGAGATAATCATTTTTGAGGGGTCGCCAGACAAGGCTTGCGTCGCTGCAAACAAAGCGCGGGTGCGCGCACCCTGCTCTTCCGACGTCAGCTCCTTTTTGCGCTCCGCCTTGACCGCGTCAAAATCAACGAGCGGTTTTGCGTTGAGCTCAGCGTCGGAAACATAATCCAGTTCGCATTGCGGCGCTGGCTGAACGTCAGAGGTCGGAACAACCAGTGATGCGTCCGTCGGCATAAGGAACAGTGACTTTTCCGCAGCGCGGCGGCGCACCAGGCCGTCAAGCGTTGTCAGTTCATTATTGACATGCGCCTTTGTCCACATTTCGAAAGCGTCTGCGGCGGCGAGCTTGTCGCCTTCGTTGAGCTTGCGCAAAACCGTGGACCGACGCCAATTGTCTTCGCCGATATTGAAAATCAAAGAAACAAGCGCGTCATGCTCGTTTTGATTGAGCGGCGCCCTTACCGTATCGCCGATGATCGCCTCGATCGGCTTGACGTCATCCCGCAGCAAGCGTTCGGCGTCGCCATCGGTGACGCTCATGCCGTGGCGGGCTGTCTCGGTGTGGCCGTAGCCCACGGTCCATTGCTCGCTTGGCGCGTAATGCGCCGACATGCGCAGGCCTTCATAGCCCTTGATCAGATTAAGGCCGGTCTCACCCGTTCGCATCGCGACCCGTCAAACCCCTCTCATACTCGCGGCCTGGCCTTGAAAGCGCCAGAACCTCAACGCCACCACGCAGCCGCCCCAAAAGCTGGTTAACGAATCTTTAGCACGGAGCGGCGGCCTTGGCGAGATGCGCGGTCGGCGTTGGAAATGTCCCATTTTGGATGTGTCGTTTCTGCACAACCACCGTCTGAGCGCCGCTGGATTCGAGACACTTTTTGATAGTATTTTGGATTTAAGCTCAATCGCGCCGGGAAATGGCGATATTTCGCCCTTTTGCAGCGCTTACGCGCACGCCCTATCGACGGCCAATATAGGCGGGTTTTACCGCCCAAGTGGCACGAGAATTGGGAGTCGGCTGGGGACGCTGTTTTGTCCGCCCGGGCGCAGTGTCGCTGATTTTTGAGCAAAAACCGGCTTTTAGGGGAAATTCCGGGCGTTTGAGGTGCGGATTATGGGTAATGGATTGGCAAACATCGTCGCAGCGGCAATCGTCGCCCTGGCGATCATATGGACCGGCGGGTTTGGCGGGGGTTCTGCCCCGACTGCTGCTGGCGAAGAGGATTATGACGCGTGGTTGGCGCGCGCTGTGGGCGACATTCGCAATGACATTGTCGTGAATTGCGGCTGCTGCGGCGAAGAAGGCCAGCGGAGGGCCGCCAGCAATTCTTTTTGACGGCCCGTCCGGTTCCGCAACGTATCGCTGGGTATGAGCCCAACTTACTTGCAGAGCCCGGGCGGGTTCCCGAAAGGCTGACGGTCGGCAAACCGCCGCCCGTGCCGACAA
>JANQOV010000037.1 GCA_028285645.1 Hyphococcus sp. | reverse complement strand
CGGCAAGAAGATCGAACTTGTCGATTGCAAAACCCAGCCGCTAAAAGTCCCGGCTGAAGCGGAAATTGTTTTGGAAGGCTACGTTTCGCTCGACGATTACGCCGATGAAGGGCCTTATGGGGATCACACCGGCTATTACAACGCAGTCGAACGGTTTCCGGTCTTCACTGTCACCGCCATCACTCAGCGCCGTGATCCGATTTATCTGTCGACCTTCACAGGTCGCCCGCCGGATGAGCCAAGCGTTCTCGGCGAAGCGTTGAACGAGGTGTTCATTCCGCTCTTGCAGCAACAATTTCCGGAGATCACGGATTTCTGGTTGCCGCCGGAAGGCTGTTCTTATCGCATCGCTGTCATCAGCATGAAGAAGGCCTATCCGGGGCATGCCAAGCGGGTGATGATGGGCGCTTGGTCGTATTTGCGTCAGTTCATGTACACCAAATGGATCATTGTCGTTGATGACGACATTGATGCGCGCGATTGGAAAGACGTGATGTGGGCGATCTCCACCAAAATGGATCCGGCGCGGGATATTACCGTCATTGACAACACGCCAATCGACTATCTTGATTTTGCGTCGCCTGAGCCGAGCCTTGGCTCGAAAATCGGCCTTGACGCTACGGATAAGCTCCCGCCGGAAACCAAACGCGAATGGGGCGAGGAAATCCGCATGTCAGAAGACGTTGTGAAACGTATCGACGAACTATGGGCTTCGCTTGGGCTGCCTGGCAGCGGCAAGAAGATTTGGTAGGGCGAAGCGTCTGTTTTAGGCGTTGCAGATTTCCGGCGACACCACAAACTCCGCCGCCTTTTTGCCAGACTCCGAACGGAAGACGTGTTTGAGCTGAATGCCTCGTCTGCCGACCGGCGTGTCGAGGTATAGCGGGCATAAGTCAGCGCGGACTTTGCGGTTCATTTCCCGATCGCTGACGATCCGCATATAAGGACCCTTGATGCGGATATGAACGCTGATCGAATTTGATTTCGGATTTGCGACCGTTCCGTAGACGGACATGTGTGGTGCATTCCCACGGCCCTTGGGAAGTCCCCTATCAACTTGCCGGCCGATTGATTCTGCTTGTTTTTCGAGCCACGTCATCCGCTCGTCATAGGTAGCTGATTCATAGTCGAAATTCGTATCAATGCGCGCGCTGTGCATGCCGATCATCATCAAGATGACAACGCCCACAATGGAAATGGCGAACTGCTTCATTCTTCCCTCCCCAGCGCCGGGAAGGGTTAAGTCTGGCGTAGAAGTCCTAATTCTTGCTTAGGAAGGCGCCGCGCATTTGTTCATCGATCATTTCAGACCCGTTCCCGGGTCGTTAAAAACCGGATGTCAGGGTTTTTCTCCGCCGCGTAGTTCGCATCCCAAAGGCTGCGCGCCAACAGGACCGGCGAGCCATACCGGTCTTCGGCGATAGCGCTTTGGTTTTTCGAGACAAATGCATCAAGTAGTTTTTCATCATCAGAGGCAAGCCAGCGCGCGACGTCATAGCCGCAAGTTTCAAGCGTCGCCTTAACGCCATATTCGGCCGCAAGCCGCGCCTCGATCACGTCGAGCTGCAAGGTCCCGACAACGCCGACATAAAAGTCGGCGCCGATCCGCGGGGTGAAAATCTGGCTTGCCCCTTCTTCAGCCAGCGCCAACATGGCGCGGCGCATCTGTTTTGACTTCATCGGATCATCAAGTCGCACCCGGCGAATGATCTCCGGCGCAAAATCAGGCAATCCAGAAAACTTCAAGCCCTGCTTTTCGCTGAGCGTATCGCCGACGCCGAGGGCGCCATGATTGGGAACGCCAATGATGTCGCCGGCGACAGCTTCTTCCGCAAGCTGACGGTCCTGCGCTAAAAAGAAGATAGGGCTGTTGACGGCAAGCGGCTTGGTTGTCCGCGAGACATTGAGTTTCATGCCGCGCTTGAACTTCCCGGAGCAAAGCCGAAGGAATGCGATGCGGTCGCGGTGGTTCGGGTCCATATTGGCCTGCACCTTGAACACGAAACCAGAAACGGCTTTGTCGTCAGGCAATATTTCCACATCGTCGTGTTTGAGCTTGCCGGATTGTTTACGCGGCGGCGGTGCAAACTTGCCGATATCCCGCAACAGTTCTGCAACGGTGAATTCCTTTAGCGCCGAGCCGAAATAAACCGGAGTCAATGTTCCGTCGCGGAACGCTTCTTTGTCGAATGGCGCATAGCCCTCGCGGGCAAGCTCCATGGCTTCGCGCGCTTCGGCTGCAAGATCGTCGCCAATCAGAGCGTTCAGCTTGGCGTCGCCCGGTCCATCGACTTTTGCTGTCGTTTGAAAACCCCCGCTGTCATTATCGTCCGGCAGCAACACCTGATCAGCGCTCATGTCGTAACAGCCCTTGAATCGGCCGCCGGTTCCAAGCGGCCAGACCATGGGCGTTACGTCGAGCGCTAGTTGATCCGCGACTTCGTCCATGAGTTCGAAGGGATCGCGGCCCTCACGATCGACCTTGTTGACGAAGGTGATAATCGGAATGTCACGCAGCCGGCAAACTTCAAACAGTTTGCGGGTCTGTGTCTCAATGCCTTTCGCGGCGTCGATCACCATGATTGCGCTGTCAACGGCAGTGAGCGTTCTGTAGGTGTCTTCGGAAAAGTCTTCGTGGCCCGGCGTATCAAGCAAGTTAAACCGTACGCCGTTCTGTTCGAACGTCATCGCCGACGTGGTGACGGAGATACCTCGCTTTTGTTCGATGGCGAGCCAGTCCGACCGTGCCCGCCGGCGTTCGCCGCGAGCCTTTACCTCACCTGCAACACGAATAGCGCCGCTCGCCAGCAGCAGCTTTTCCGTCAGCGTCGTCTTGCCGGCGTCCGGATGCGAGATAATCGCGAATGTGCGGCGGTTAAGAAATGCGTCAGTCATTGGGGGCGCAAACTCCTGATTTAGCGCGTCCTGGTTATTCTTCCGGCCTTCAACGAGCGGCCGGGCTGTTAACTTGATGAACTCTTAAGACATGTAGGGTGCTTCAAAGTTATTGCCGGTGAAAAGAGGTTTTCAAATGGCGTATTTGGAGGAAATCCGCGCCGTAGAGGCTTTCGAAGCGCTGCCACGAGCGCAGCGGAATTTGGTCTTCTATTCTGAAGGACCGGCTTATTGGCCGCATTTTCGACCGATTATCGAACAGCTCACATCGGCGTTGAAGTATCCTCTGGTCTATTTGTCATCTTCAAAAGAAGACCCGGGTCTCGCGCATCAATCGCCGCTTGTAAAGCCTTTTTATATCGGCGCAGGCGGCCCGAGAAAAATGCTATTCAGCAATCTTGAAGCTGACGTCATGGTCATGACCATGCCTGATTTGGACAACCTCTCGATTGAGAAATCCAAAAAATGCAAGTGCTATGCATATGTGTTTCATTCGCCCGTATCGACGCATATGGTCTATCTCGACGGCGCCTTCGATCATTATGATGCAATTTTTTGTGTCGGACCGCATCATGAACAAGAGATTCGAAAGCGGGAAGCGCTGCTCGGTTTAAACAAAAAAGAGTTGATCGCACATGGCTATGGCCGGCTTGACGATATCATCGCCTCTGCGCCCGCACAATCATCCAAAAGTCGAGCTGAGAAAACGAAAGTGCTGGTCGCGCCTTCCTGGGGCCCAGACGGCGTCTTTGAAACCATCGGCGAAGACTTAATCCGCATACTATTGGATACTGGATTTGACGTCGTCGCGCGACCGCATCCGCAAACAATGCGGCTTTCGGGCAAAGCGGTGAAAAAGTGGGCGACGGCTTTTTCTGGCAACGAAAATTTCACGTTGGAAACGGACATGTCCGCCAAGCAGTCTTTTTACGAGGCTGACGTAATGATCAGCGACTGGTCGGGCGCCGCTTTGGATTTTGCCTTCGGGCTTTTAAAGCCGGTTATTTTCATCGATACGCCGCGGAAAGTCCGAAACGCCGGTTATGGCGATCTTGGCGTCGAACCGCTTGAAGTTTCTATTCGAAGCCGCATTTCCGAAATTATTGCTCCTGAAAACTTGAACAAACTTCCAACAGTCATCGAAAAATTGGCAGGCGCTGAAACGGACAATGTAGCGATCATCAATTCAGAGCGCGATCAGTGGATCTACAATCCCGGAAATAGCGGCAAGATCGGCGCAGCAAAACTTATGGAGATTGCGCAAAGTTTCGCGGCGCCGGAGACAGCCGATCTCAAAGACGCGAAAAAGTTGATGATGCGCGATCTGGAAGTGCTGCTCGAAAATGGCGTCGGGGAAAAAGCGGAAGCCGGTAATCTCGCCTACTTCCTGAAAACACTGTTGCAGCCTCAGGCGACGGTGTTTTCGGAAGACGATATTCTGAAACTTGAATCTCTTTGCCGCGCTGTCGATGTGCTGAAGAGAGTGCGCCAGTCTTATGATCTGAGTTTCAGAAAATCGGCGAGCCGTGAACCCTTGGCGGTTCAGGCCTATCCGGCGCTGGTATATGCGTATGTCTTGGCCGCCGACCAGCTTGCGGATCATGACCGCGGCCATGCGCTCAAATTCCTCAATACAGCGGGAAAAGCGCTCGGCATGTATGCGTCGCGCGGCGGCGTTTCCTTCGCGCCCATGCTTGAATCCATGATCCATCAGCGGCTCGATGCGCTGGGTCTTATGGCTGCTTAGCAAAATGGATAGCGGTTGAAGGATTTAGCTCTTCAGCGTCAACGGTTTCGTTGGTTAACAAGACCTAAACGCATCTGTCTGATTTAGGGACTCTGTGCGCCCGCGCAAAAACCGCTTCTTAATCGATTGTGATCATTCTTCAGACAGTTGAAACGGACTGATCATGATTTCTAAGAGCGCGGCGCTGACTGACAGGGTCATTGAACGCAGACACGTGCGCGAAACGCCTGCGAGGGCGGCAAGCGTTCGCAAGGCCATTGTCCTGGGGGCGGGGCACCCCTTTAGAGGTCAGTCGCCGTCGGCGCTTTCGGAAACGGAAAATCATTGGTCGGTGCTTGATTGGTTGTCTGATGCGTTTTCTGTTATTGGCGCTGATCTGCATTTGGTGGGCGGCTATCGTCTTAGTGAGATAGCGCGAAGATATCCGGATTTGCCGATATCTGCGAATACGGAATGGCGGGAAACGGGCCCTGTTGAATCGCTTTTTCTAGCGCCGCTCAGCACGGCTTGCGTCCATTATGTATGCTATTCCGACACCGTCTTTTCCAAAGAGTCGATTGCCAGAATGGAAAAGGCAAAAGGCGACATTGTGCTCGCAGCAGATAGCCAATGGCGCCGCCGTTATGGCAACAGATCCGCGTCCGACATCGAAAGCGCCGAAAAAATTTCAGCGGACGGGACAAAAGTCACAGCTATTCGTCGCGACATTCCGGTCGATGAAGCATGTGCTGAGTTCACTGGATTGATGCGTTTATCAGATCGGGCGCTCGCTCGCCTCATGCGGTTTCGCAGCGAAGAGCGTGCGCGATTTCGAAACGCGTCTTTGCCTCAACTCCTCGAAGCTTTTTTGAGCGTCGGATTTGATATCGGTTGGGTCGATATTGAAGACAATTGGGCGGAGCTTAATGCGCCGACGGATCTTTCCCGGTTTGTGCTCGGCACAAAGGCTGAGACGTTGGAGCGGCTTCGGCCATTGGTCGCCAAAAGCGCAATTGGCGAGCAAGTTGCGGTGACGCAGGGCGATTGGCACAAAAACCGAGAACGGTGTTTGAGCAGGATTTCAGAAAAACTGACGGGAAGGAAACTCATTGTTCGCAGCAGCGCGGTCAATGAGGACGGTTGGGACGCAGCAAACGCAGGCGCATATTTGTCTTTGCTGAATGTTCCTGCTGCCGAGCCGGAAAAATGCGCCGGCGCTATCGACGATGTCTTCGCCTCCTATGGCGACGAGAATGATCATCATCAGGTTTTAATCCAGAAGATGATCACAGATGTAGCTGTTAGCGGCGTTGTATTCACCCGGACTTTAAGTTTCGGCGGCCCCTATTACACGATCAACTACGACGAAAGTTCAGCGCGACCGGATACGGTGACAAGCGGCGCGGGAGACGCGCTCAAGACTTTAATCATCAATAGGCAGGCAAACCACTTGCCGGATGAGAGTAATCCATTGCTTCACGGATTATTGCCGGCGGTGCGTGAACTCGAAACGCTTGTTGCGCACGACACGCTGGATATTGAATTTATCATCAGCTCCGATGGCGTCGTTCATATTGTTCAACTGCGCCCCATCGCCGTTGACCACGGTCGCTGGCGCGGGGGCTCCGACCGTCAGGTTGGCGCGCTGCTTGATCAGGCGGTGGATGCATACAAGGCTTTATCGGCGCCTGGACCTTTCGTGTTGGGCGAACAAACGCTGTTCAGCAATATGTCGGACTGGAATCCGGCTGAAATAATCGGAACGCGACCGCGGCCCCTGGCGCTCAGCCTCTATCGCAGTCTCGTTACTGATGAAATCTGGGCGCGCCAGCGGGCTGAATATGGGTATCGCGATGTGCGCCCGCAACGGCTGATGGCGGTCTTTGCGGGGCAGCCTTATATCGATGTACGCGCGAGTTTTAATTCTTTCATTCCCGTATCGCTCGACGATGATTTGGCGTCGCGCCTTGTAGCGCATTATCACCGTCGGCTGTCGCAGTCGCCGGCGACCCATGACAAAATCGAATTCGACATTGTCTTTAGTTGCATGACGCTGGATTTTGAGAACGCGTCGTCGCGGCTTTCCGGTGACGGATTTTCCGAGGCGGATATTCGAGGACTGAGAGAAGCGCTCAGCGCGCTTACCAATACTGGTCTGAAGCGATGCGATCATGACCTTGCGCAAATAGAAATTCTCAACCAGCGCCGCCAGCGCATACTTAAGTCAAACCTAACTGACTTAGATAAAGCGCTTTCCCTGCTAGAGGATTGCCAGCGGTATGGCTCGCTACCTTTCGCGCATCTTGCGCGGGCGGGTTTCGTTGCGGTCTCGCTATTACGGTCCGCTGTCAACGCGGGCATTGTTCCTGCGGACATGGCTGCCGAATTCATGAGGTCTGTGGAAACGGTAGCGACGCGATTTAGTGATGATGCTTCTGGTGCCGCAAAAGATAAAGGCTCATGGGAACGTCTCATTGCAGACTATGGCCATTTGCGGCCCGGCACTTATGAGATCACTTCGCCATGCTATCGAAGTGATCCTGATTTTTACCTTCGTCCACTTGCCGACGGCGCGCGCGGCGCAGACGCCGCCAAAGAGTCTTGGCGTTGGCCCGAAGACATTCGCCGTGCGCTAGATGCAAGCTTCGCGAACGCCGGCCTTGACATTGATTGCGATGGATTTGACGCGTTTGCGCGCACGGCGATTGAGGGGCGCGAATATGCGAAGTTTTGTTTTACGCGTAATCTAAGCGATGCTCTCGAAGCCATTGCAGCTTTTGGCGCGACCGCAGGTCTCAATCGGGAAACTTTGTCCTACATCGAGCGGGAAGACCTTGTTTCTCTGGCTGGCGGCATGGCGCCGTCAAATCCCGGTGAATGGCTGAAAGCGCGCGCGCGTGAAAATAAAGACCTGCATAACTTGTCCCACGGAATAGAGCTGCCGCCTGTTATCGCGAAAGAGGCGGACTTTGAAGCGTTTTGCTATCCGGAAAGTCACCCCAACTTTGTGAGCTCTGGCGTTGTTTCCGCTGCAATCGTTTGTTTGGACAACCAACAACGCGACGACATCAACCTTGAAAACCGGATTGTTCTCATACGCCAGGCGGATCCGGGTTATGACTGGCTGTTCGGTTATCCCATTGCAGGATTGATTACAGCCTACGGCGGCGCCAATTCGCATATGGCGATCAGAGCGGCGGAATTTGATCTGCCTGCCGCGATCGGTGTTGGCGAACGCATGTATGAACAGCTGGCGGGTGCGAACATCATTCGTCTCGACTGTCAGAACAGAAATATCGAGATTGTTCGATGAAGCGAATTGGCGTTACTCAGCGAGTTGAAATTGTCGCCGATTACGGCGAGCGCCGCGATTGCCTTGACCAGAATTGGTGCCGGTTGCTGGACGCTGCCGGCCTTTTTGCAATGCCATTGCCAAACCTGTCGCTCGGCGACGCGCACTCATTTGATCAGCTTGGATTGGACGGCGTTGTTTTGTCAGGCGGAAACGATCCCGTAGTGGCCCCTGGCGCGGCGAACACTGCGCCCGAGCGCGATTCCATAGAGCAAAGGCTCATTGATTATTGCTTATCTCGTCGGCTGCCCGTGTTGGGCGTGTGCCGGGGCTTCATGATGATCAATCTGCATTTGGGCGGAGAGATTGAAATGATAGAAGGGCACCGCGCCGTTCGACATAGCGTCAAAATTCTCCCAAATGCCGCCGCGTTCTGGTCTCAACAGCGCGAAGTCAATAGCTTTCACAACTACGCTGTCCGTTTGAACGGCCTTGCGTCTTCCCTCGAGCCGCTGGCGGTTGCTGAGGATGGTTCCATTGAGGCCTTTTTGCACAATCAAAAATTGTGTGCGGGGATCATGTGGCATCCGGAACGCGAGGCGCCGTTTGCAGAGTGTGATGTTACATTTCTCAAACGCTTTTTCAGTCCCCTGGTCAATCAGATGCAATCCACACAGCAAAGCAAGAGAGCGCTCATCGGATGACCGTCCTTCCGCTGACCATATTGATGCATGAAGGGCCGCAAGGCCGGGCGTATCTTAGCGCGCTGAAAAACGCCGGCTATCGACCCGCGCGCATCATCCTCATGGTCTATACGCATGATCACGCTTCAGGAAAGCCAATCGGGCCATGGGCGCCATTTTTTCTTCGGCGTCAATTCGCACAGAGCCATCAAAACAGGACCCAGCTCTATTGGGTCAGGCATATTCGTAAACGCATGCCGGCGCTTTACGCCGCCATGGTGGAGACAATCGGCGATGCGTTAGACCTGCCCGCTGACTTTTTTGAACAAACCCTCGGGGACCTTCCGCTTTCGGACTATGCGGAGACCGTCGAGAAGGTGATGGTCAAGGACTTCCGCGATCCGAAGTTGGCCAAAACACTGCAACAAGTCGCGCCGGCTACTCTTCTGTTTACAGGGGGCGGGCTTGTTCCGAAAGAGCTCTTATCGCTCGAAAGCATTCGCGTTTTGCACATACATCCGGGCTTGCTGCCGCATGTTCGCGGCGCCGATGGATTGCTTTGGTCGATGCTGGTGCGGGGTCGGCCAGGGGCGAGTTGTTTTTATATGACGCCGGGATTGGATGAAGGCGATGTGGCGTTGGCGCAGGAATTTGAGCCGATCAAGATTCCGCTGTCCAATGACGAACGGCCGGATGATCAAACGCTCTACCGCGCTATATTTTCGTTTTTGGACCCTGCGATACGGGCCCGGTTGCTCCTCAGCCTCATAGAAAAAGGCGGCAATTTAAACAATCTGCCAGCGCAAAGGCAGGACCGAACCGAAGGCGTTACCTATCATTTCATGAACCCGGCATTTCGCCGCTTGGCGCTCGACGCCATCTTCCCTCGGACAGAGATAAGCCTTGCCGCTTGAGTGATATTCAATGACGACTTTACAAGCCATATTGTTCCCGATAATCGAGGTCATGAGATTGATCCTCGACATGGGCTACGCCATTTTTCACTCCCATGGCGCTTCAATCATCTTGTTGAGTATCGTCGTGACGATTGTGACATGGCCAATTTCAAGATATGCGGACAAACTGCAAAAAGCGGAAAACGCATTACAGAAACAAATGGCGCCGCGCATCCACGAGGTGAAACAAAACCTCAAGGGCGAGCAGCAGTTTCTGGAAATAGAAAAGATATACAAGGAACATAACTACCATCCCATAAAGTCCGTCCGCTCGGTTGCCGGTTTGGCGCTGCAAATACCGTTTTTGTTGTCAGCGTTGTTGCTGCTGCTTTCTTATCCGCCTCTTGTTGAAACATCGTTTGGGGTTTTGCACAACCTAAGCAAGCCCGATGCGCTTCTAGGCTTGTCCTTTGGCGCGCCTATTTTGCCAGACGCTGTCAACATACTCCCCTTTTTCATGGTCGCGCTCAGCGTAACTGAGAGCTACATATCGCCGACGATCACGGCGGCGAACCGGCTGAAAGCAAATCTGGTCGCAGGCGTTTTGTTTTTGCTCGTCTATGCACTGCCTGCCGCCGTCGTCTTATATTGGACCTGCAATAACTGTTGGTCGTTGTTGCGCGCGTTCTATGCGCGTTATTCCGTCTCTCGCCGAGAAAAGCGCGCCGCCGTTGCATGAATAATGACATGTCCGTCGGCAGACCTTGGAGCCTTTTCCAACAACGCCTAATTGCTGTTCTCTCAAAGCACATCGTGATTCAGCCAAACATTTTTCCACAGTGTTGAGCCGCGCCCTGCGCCTTGCCGCGATGATGATGCGAGAAGCGTCCTTGTTGCGCTTTTTGAAGTGATGGTGATCGCGGCGAGCTGCGTTCTCGAACGCAATTTCGCCCGGATGAGATGGGAAGGGTTGATATTTGTATCAAATGAGACATATATGTCTCATGACAATTCCTATTCGCCCCAGCGCCAAAGACGCCATTATTGATGCAGCTTTTCAGATTCTTAGTGGAAATCCCGGCGCATCGCTGTCTGAAATAGCGGATCGAGCAGGCGTTGGCCGGGCGACGCTACATCGGCATTTTGCCCATCGGCATGACCTTATTCGCACGCTTGGCATGATCGCCATTGAAGAAATGGAAGGTGTTGTAGATGTCGCCTGTAAAACCGCTGAGTCCTATTCCGAAGCTCTACGGCTTGCGCTGACCGCGCTGATCCCCCTTGGCGACCGCTATGGCTTTCTGGCGCACGAACCCATTGATGACGATCCGGAGTTCCGCGCGACGTATCAGCGCCAGTTGGATGAAACCCGCGACATGGTCGAGGAAGCCAAGCGGGAAGGCGCGTTCGATAAAAGTGTTTCAACTATCTGGATCGCAAACGCGTTTGAACATCTGCTGTATGCCGCTTGGGAAAGCGTGAAGGCCGGACATAATACACATGATCAGGCTGCGGATCTTGCTTGGCGCACGCTGACTAACGGACTTGGAAAGGCAAAGAAATGACGCCCCTTGAAGTAGAACAACTCGGCGAAGCGTTCGATGGAATATTCCTGCTGATTGGCGCCGCGATCTTGGTCATTGAAATTGTCAAAGGACTTTTTTCCAAGTCATTCAGAGGGCGCGGTCATCTGGATATGATCGCCAGCATCTCAACACAAATTCCTTCGGTGCTAGTTGAGACCTTTGTCCTTTCTTTAGCATATGTGGGCTATGTGCTTATCGCGGACGCGTTTGTGACATGGACCTTTCCAATCACGGTTTGGACTTTGCTATTGGCGGTGCTCGCCTGCGATTTTGTCTATTATTGGGAGCATCGCATCGCGCATGAAGTGCGGGTGTTCTGGACGCAACATGCTGTGCATCACTCATCACGATATATGAACGCAAGCGTCGCCGTGCGCTTTGGGCCGCTCGAAGGCGTTGTTTCAGCGATCTTCCATTTGCCGCTTGTATTCCTTGGGTTTCCGCCATCGCTCATCTTTTTCGGCATCTTGTTTGTGCTGGCGTATCAGGTCTGGATCCACACGGAGCTCATAGGCAAGCTTGGCGTACTGGAGACGTTTCTCAATACGCCGTCAAATCATCGTGTTCACCACGGGTGCGATGACAAATATATCGACAAAAACTACGGCGGCATCTTAATCATCTGGGACCGCCTCTTCGGCACGTATCAAAAGGAAGAAGAAAGACCGTATTACGGACTGAAACGCGACTTCGACAGCGTCAATCCGTTCGTCGTTTGGTTTTCCGAACTGCCGCAGTTTTTCCACGATATCAAACACGCGCGCTCATTTGGCGAAGTCTGGATGTATATCTTTGGAAGGCCTGGGTGGTCGCCCGAACGGCATGACAGGTAAGTTTGCCGAGTAAATCAGAAGATAAAGCTATGTTGCTCGATCAGAAACTTTCGCTGGGATCGCTCATGCGCGTCTTTTGGCGCCAGATAACGGTCACCTGGGTGCTCACATTGCTGGAGACCGCCATGTTGGCGGTGCTGCCTTTGCTGATCGGTCGTTCAATAGACGGCCTTTTGGCCGGCGAATTGACGCCGTTTTACTGGCTGCTTGGCGCAATGGGCGCGTTGCTCGTTTTAGCGATCGTGCGGCGCGTTTATGATACGCGCGCCTACGGAACAATGCGCGTCAAATTCGGCGAAGCGACCGTGCAAAAAGCGAAAGGGGAATCCGTTTCTGCGGTGAATGCGCGCCTCGACATGAGCCGAGAGCTGGTCGATTTCCTTGAACAGGAGGCGCCGATTGTCATGGCGGCGAGTATCCAGGTCGTTGTTTCGATCGCCGTCCTTTATTCCTTTCATGGGATTTTCGCCGCCACCGCCGGCGGCGCAACTATCGCGATCTTGTTGATATACGCTGTCTCCAGCGGCCGCTTTTTCAACCTCAATCGTTTGCTCAATCAGCAAGTAGAACAACAAGTAACGGTGCTGGAAGCTGGCGAGAGGAGACCGATCGCAGCGCACCTGTCGGCGCTTCGCCGATGTGAAGTGCGCATTTCCGATACAGAGGCCGCAGTTTATGGCTTAATGATTGCCGTGCTGTTAGCGATGCTGAGCTTTAACTTATGGTACGCTGCTGCACAAAGCGGCGCATCGCCCGGGCAAATATTCTCGATTGTGACCTATTCCTACGAGCTCTTGGAATCGGCCGTCGCGCTTCCCGCCGCATTGCAGAGTCTCACAAGAATTTCAGAAATTACAGCGCGTATAAACGGGCCGGTGGAGCGCGCTCGTTAGCGCCCGCAGCTCCTTTCGAAACTATCCGGCGCTCTATCCTTCTTCGTTAGCTGACGCCTCCGCATCAACATCTTTTAGCGTCGGCGGCGTCCAGCCCCGATCGGACCTTGAATGAAACCCGCGCCCATCGCCCTTCAGTTCGGCTTCTCGTTCTTCCATCAGTTCCTTTGATTTCTGAACATAGGCCGGGTTGTCCTGTATCGGAACGCCTTCTTCGAAAACTGAGGCAAGCTCACGGATGGCAAATCGGTCGTCCAATGTGAATTGACGTGCGAGCCGTTCCGCTTCGAATGGATGAACGCCAAGCGCTTCATAGGCGGAGCGTCCCGCCCGCACGCCTGAATCAAACGTCTCACGAATAATATCGCGCACGCCGGCGGCGTAAAGTTCATAGACATGTTGGCGATCCACTGCGCGGGCGATGACATGAACGTTAGGATGGTGTTTGCAGATATGTCGTGCGAGTTCGGTGATCTGCGCCTTGTCGTCGATACAGATGACAAAGAGGCGCGCCTCCTCGACGCCGGCGGCATGAATAAGATCAGGGCGCGTGGCGTCGCCAAAGAAAACCTTGAAACCGAATGTGCGCAACATCTCTAGCTGCTCCGACGAATAGTCGAGGACCGTGGTGTGGTATCCGGCGCCGCGCAGCATGCGGTTCACGATACCGCCAAACCGGCCATGGCCGGCAATGATGATTCCGCCTTCCGGTTCTATGTCGTCGGCTTCTCGGTCCTGTCCGCTGCTGTAGCGCGGAGCGATCACGCGGTCATAAAGGATGAACAACAACGGGGTCAGCAGCATGGAAAGCGCAACGACAAGCAATAGCTGGTCAGCGATAGCCTGCGGAATGACATTGTTCTGTATCGTGAAGGATATCAAAACAAAGCCGAACTCGCCAGCCTGGGCAAGGCCTAGGGCGAACAGCCAGCGGTCAGCGCCGCGAATATTGAAGACCATCGCAAGGCCGAAAAGGATCAAGACCTTCAACGCGATTAAGCCGAACGTCAGGCCGAAGATCAGACCGAGATTTGCGCCAAGTAATTCGAAATCAACGCTGGCGCCCACAGTAATGAAGAACAAACCGAGCAACAAACCGCGGAACGGATCGATATCGCTTTCAAGCTCGTGACGATATTCACTGTTGGCGAGAACGACACCGGCAAGGAAGGTCCCGAGCGCAGGCGACAACCCGACCATTGTCATCAAGAGCGCAATGCCGACGACGCCCATCAGGGCTGCAGCGGTAAATAGTTCGCGCAACCGCGCCCAGGCGATGAAGCGAAAGAGCGGCCGTGTTAAAAGGCTGCCGACCAAAATGACAGAAGCGACGGCGGCGAAGGTTGCAATAACCTGCGCCCAGGCCGGCAAGCTGGCGATTAGATTCAAATTGGTTCCGTGGCTTTCTTCACCATGATCTTCCCCGCCGCCTTCGCCGCCATGTCCTATATCCGCCGCGCCATGGGCGGCGTCTGTCAGTTCTGGCAAGGCGAGCAGCGGCAAGATCGCAAGGATTGGGATAACGGCGATGTCCTGAAACAATAAAACAGAAAAGCTCGACTGGCCGCCATCGCTTTTCATCAATCCCTTTTCGTTTAGCGTTTGCAGAACAATGGCCGTTGAAGACAGGGCGAAAATAAAACCGATAGCCAGCGCGATGCTCCACGGTTGGCCAAACGCCATGGCGACGCCCATCACCGCCAGGGTCGTGAGCCCCACTTGCAACCCGCCGAGCCCTAAGAGCTTGTTTCGCATGTCCCAAAGGAGTTTTGGTTCAAGTTCGAGTCCGACGAGGAAAAGCATCATGACAACGCCAAATTCCGCGAAGTGCTGAATGGCGATCACGTCAACATGAAGCGCCGTCAAAAGCGGGCTGATTGCAATACCGGCGATGAGATAGCCGAGCACCGATCCAAGGCCAAGGCGCGATGCGATGGGAACAGCGACAACGCCGGCGCAAAGAAAGATGAAGGACAAAAGCAGGAAATCGCCCATGGGATCAGTCTCCGATCAAGGTGTCGAGGTGCTCGAATTCGACAACGCTAAAATCATCAGCGCGATCGAAATTATATGCATCGTCGCGCAACGCGGTGAGCAGCCGCCGATAACCTTCAGCGTGCGGTGAAATACGGCCATCTTCAATGGCGCGAAGCGAGCCATAAAGCGCATAGGGCGCGGCAAAGCGCATCTTGCAAAGACCTGCCGTGCGCTCCAGCGGCGTCAGGAATGTGCGCAAAGGATAATGCTGATAGCCTTTCGTCGTATAGGCGTCGGCCGGGCCGGCAGCTGTCAGTGCGAACATCATGATTTTGCCGTCGAGTTTGTCGCCGCCTGCGCCATAGGCGAACCCATGTTCAAGCGTTAAATCGATCCATTCCTTTACCAATGCGGGTGTGGAATACCAAAAAAGCGGGCATTGGAACAAGATAACATCATGATCGACAAGCCGTTGTTGTTCGCGCTCAACGTTCACGTCGAAACGTGGATATTCTGCATAAAGATCAACAAAGGAAATATTTTCCACACGCCTCAGGGCTTTAGACATTGCTTCATTTGCATGGCTAAATCGTTTGCCGGGATGGGCGTAATAAACGAGAAGCTTCACCAATTTTGTCTCCTAGTGATCTTTTGGCCCCGCCATTATTTCCTCATTCCCGATGTAACGAAAGCCGGGTTGTGTGATTTCAACATCCGGGATGCTGCCGAACGCTTCTGCAACAGACCTATAAGATCGCCATCTAACCCATGTTGATTTCTGAAGCGGCTGTCGGCGATGTCCGTAAAGCGATGGCCTCATGCAGCACGTCACAACGACCGCTGGTCGGATTTACAGGTCGGCTTGGAAATGGCGCGCCCGAAAGGATTCGAACCTCTGACCCCCAGATTCGTAGTCTGAGAAATTACTTTATAGTTCAATAGGTTGACTGTAAACGGGTTGCTGTTTTGCCGCTGAGAAATCAAGGACATACGCCTCGATTGTAAACGCATCGAAGCGTGAAATCCGACACCACTAAATACTCAATCTGCCGTGCTGCCCGTAATTGGACCAAGATTTGGGCGGCATGTCGATTATCCTGTCGGAAAAAAGGCTGGCGGCGCTGACAGGGAAATGTCCTTTGTATGGGATGCCCAGCTATTAAGTAGAAATTGGATTTAGCCAACCTCAAGCAAGTGATTAAATCGAAGCGCAAACCACGTCCTCATATCGTTTACTGCGCAGCTTACGGCAGGCGGCTGCCGCTTTGATTTCGAGAACCCGTTTTTCCGCGTCAGTCTTGTCTGGGTCAGCTTTGCTGGCCTGAAATGCAGATACAGCTTCAATCGCTGCAATACGTAGTGTGTCTTCCTCCGTCGCTGCAGTTTCGGCTGCTGTAGCCCGCGTTTCGGGATTTACGAAATCAGCTGCCTTCTTCGCAATTGTGTCCTTTTGATCATCTAGAAGCGTCCCGAGTGTTTGCAAGAATTTGTCACCATCCTGCGTTTCCCGCAATTCGGCGCGCGCCATGAATGGATGCACATTTACTTTGCCCGCATTCATGCATCCTGATGCGGCGCCATTCGCGCACCCGTCGCCATCGCCTTCAAGACCGAGAAGTTTCAATTCTTGTCTGATCGGTCCTTCTCCGTCAGTCAGTCGTGCAATTGCTTCGTCAGCTTTTTGTTTTTGGGCGACTTTTTCCTTGTGAGCCGAGCCAGGCGACGCGTCGCCAATTTCCCGGTCGAGCTTTGCGGAAAGCTCTATGTTCTCCATCAAATCATCAAGCAGGGAAGAATGGCGGTCCAGGCGGGACTTGGACGCTGCTGAGATTGCCGGATAGGGAATCCAGGAAGACGGCAAGTCTGAGAGATCGATTTTCTTAAAATCCCTCGGAGCGTTCTTGATGTTGAACGATCTGGTTGCAAACACTTTGCCATCATTGCCGGCAGCGGGCTCATAGAAAGAAAGCGTCACAACGATGTCGCGCGGCTTTCTTTTCGATAGTTTCGGATTTAGCCCGTCACGAACGATTGCAAAGCGGGGGCGGATTTGGAACGCCGTATGATCCGTTGATGTGGGCAAGTCGGCATAAAAAATGTATGCTGCTCCCTCGGCGAACCCCTGTGGAAACTCGACCTCTGCTTCGCTGAATATTGTCTTAGCTACCGAGGGATCGTTGTCGAAAAATGCATTCAAACTCGCAGCAAACGCCTCGAACGTGAGATCATTGCCATCCTTGTCCTTCGGCGGCGCTGGCGTTCCATATATTATCGTCAGACATTTGGCGCGCGGCTCAATTTTCGTCATGGCGCCGCTTTTTCGAGGAAGATCGACTTTATAAAAATAGGACGGTATTTCGTTCGTACGCTTCCATATTTTGTCTTCGCCCGCCTTCTTCAAGGCGCCCGCAACGCCGGAAATTGCCATCTTGGCCACCGGCTCTGCAAAGACAGACAAGAGAAAAAGCAGAAATGGCGCAGCCTGTTTGGTTGCGTTAGTCGGAAGGCAGGTGTCATCATGCAGCGAGAGCGCCAATTTTGGCTTGGGTGCTGAACCGTCCTTTGCAGCAAGCGCCGGAACGGTCGCGAACAGGTGAGCGCAGGCCGTGGCCCCCAGTAACAAGCGCTTTAGGTTTATCATGATCTTTCTCCCTAGAATGAGCTTAACAGCGATTCAATGACGTTCAGCTTGACGCCTGCGGCGATAGCGCCACCGCGGCCGTAGTAGTCGTTCCGATCAACGTTGCCGCTATCATCCGTTGCGCCGTGAACGAACGGCCGACTGCATTTACCGCCATCATTACCGGCTGTGCCGGCGACTTGAACGCCAACGAGTTTGAAACTTCCATCAGCGCCTTTCGCCAACACCGGACTTCCGCTGAACTTGTGGAATGACTGGCAACCGTGAATGATGCACCCTTGTCCATTTTCACTCCCGAGAGAAACTGAAACGTCGAGAATTCGACAATGGGAATAGGCCCCTTCGTCTGTTCGGGTCTTACGCAAGCCCGCCGACCAGTCGCGAGCCGGCATTTCATTGCCCGCACTTGCAATTCTGAGGGGAAGGTATTTGTGAAAAGAGAAATAGCCGACAAGCTCAAGCTCACTGATCGGTTCAATCGCCCCGATCCAGCTTGCTGCGTCGTCTGGCGTCCCATCTGTTGCGTAATCAGCCGAAAAGAGCCGCAGGTCGTCTCCCCAGCCGTTGACGCGCGCCTTTGGAGCGATCGCCGTCACCTGATGGGCGACGCTGAGAGAGCCGATCAGATGAACCCGCAAGCTGTGCGGCTGGCGCGCCTCCAGGCAGTGTGCAGCTGTAAGAAACCTGTTTCCCGATATACGGAACGCACCACAGATTGGCTCTTTACCCGGCTTTGTGATGAAAGCGATACGCTCGTTCATCTCCTTGTCGAACAGACCATCCGGGACAGGTTCGAGGCAGGCTTTGTCGAATGCTTCGATAATCTCCGGATTGCGATTAGATGCGCTGTTTTCAACATAGGTGCGAAACTTGACGAATGCGTCGCCTGTGCAGGCTGTCTTGACCCGACCCCTTTGAACGCAGCCACGAACAAGGAAACAAATGGCTGCATTCAAGGAGATAGAGAATGTCGGGAAAGCGATATCGCCCAGAAGAAATC
>JANQOV010000032.1 GCA_028285645.1 Hyphococcus sp. | reverse complement strand
TGGCAAGCTGCAGGCGGCCTGACTGTCGCAGCCTTCCCACTCGCAGTCGCGCTCTTCCGGTTTCGACCAGGCAGGCGGTTTCTTGCCGCGCGAGGGCGGCTTTACGCGGATATCGAAACCGAGACGGGGCTTATACTCTTCCTTCGCCATGGCGGTAATATGGTGCAGCGCATCAGCCGATACAATCTTGACACTTTTCGCGGATATGCGATGACATCGCGCCGATGTCTGTCGCTGAAATCATCAAGCAAAAAATCAATGCGCGCCTGTCGCCTTCGGTTCTGGAGGTAACAGACGAGTCGCATTTGCACGCGGGCCATGCGGGCGCTCCGGAAGGGGGCGAGTCTCATTTCAGGATTCTTGTCGTTTCCGAGCAGTTTGAGGGCGTTTCCCGCGTCGCGCGCCAGCGCATGATCAATGACATCCTGCGCGAGGAACTTGACGGGCCCATACATGCGCTGGCTATGAAAACGCAGACCCCGGCGGAAGCCGCCGCTTAACACTGCCGTCAACACCCCACAACCACGTAAGGCGAGTCAGGATAGAATATGGAACTGCCCGGCGCGCCGGCGACCTATGCGCTAATTATCGCAAATCTGATCGCCAGCCTTTACGGGTTGTTATTTGATCAGCGCTTCGTGGCGAGCTACGCGTTTAACGTAGGCGCGCTTGTTGAACGCAAGCAGCATTACCGCGTCTTCACGTCATCATTCCTGCACGGAAGTTTATTCCATCTGCTCTTCAACATGATGGCGCTGCTCTCCTTCGGGCCAGTGGTGGAGCGGCTTTTGGGGATGGACGGCTTTCTTGTTGTCTATTTCGGCGCCGTTCTGACGAGCGGCATCGTTTCTTTTTATGTCAATCGAAACAATCTCGATTACTCGTCGCTCGGCGCCTCTGACGGCGTCTCGGGCATCCTTTTGTCGTTCTGTTTGTTTTTTCCGCTGGAGAATATTTATATCCTGTTCCTGCCGGTGGGCATTCCGGCGATCCTTTTCGCTGTTCTCTTTATGGTGATCTCTGCAGGGCTGATGGGGCGCGAGGGCAATCGCATTTCACACGAAGGCCATCTCGGCGGCGCGATTGCGGGTGTTGTCCTGACGTTGCTCATGCGGCCCGATATTTTGGGACTGGTGTTTGGGTAGAAACAAGGGCCGCCCACAGGCGGCCCTTTCAACTTGGATTGGCGTGCAACCCTAAGAACCGACGACATCGCCGTTTCTCTTGGTGATGACCAGCGTGCAATCGCGCGGAATGGTGCGGCCGTCACGCGGCGCCGGGAAGTTCGTCCGAGCCGGATCGCCATTGCCAGGGTGCTGGATGTTCACAAACGCAGTCCGGAAATCCGGCGTGACCGCCCAACCGGTGATCTCATCGCTCGCAACGCCTGTGAGCAAGCGTTTGGGTTCCGGCGTTTCAGCAGTGGTGTCAAAGACGACAAGCTGGTCCTGCAAGCCGTCGGGCTGACCGCCGTCCGTGCCAATAAAGAGCCTGCCCTCGGGGTCGGCATAGGCAGCGTCCGGATCGGTGAACACGCCCGGCGTGCCGCGCGTCGATGACGCCAGAATGTAGATCTCCCAGGTGAAGGTCGTGCCGAGGAAATCGTTCGAGTCAACTGTTCTGATGATGTGGCCGTCGCTGTTGGGCGCTTCAGGGTTGGCGGCGTCGGTCACGGTGCGTTGAGAGTTATTAGTCAACGTCCAATAGACTTCGCCGTCCTTGCCAATCGTTGTCCATTCCGGCCGATCCATCGGCGTGGCGCCAAGAATGTCCGCCGCGATGCGCGCATTGATCAGCAATTCGCCCTGGTTAGCGAATCGCGCCGCCAAATCCGGATTGTTGATTGTCAGTTCAAGCCATTCGCCGGTCCCGTCTTCATCGAAACGCGCGACGTAGAGCTTGCCTTCGTCCAGCGGGCTCTTGCCTTCGGCGATCGCTGTCCGCCATGGCAGGTCCGAGACATATTTGTAGCAATAGTCGAAGCGCTGGTCGTCGCCCATATAGGCTGCAACGCGGCCATTGCTACTTTCCGCGATCGCCACGGCTTCGTGTTTGAAGCGGCCCATGGCCGTGCGTTTCACCGGCGTTTGCGTTGCATCTTGCGGATCAATTTCCACAACCCAGCCAAAGCGGTTGGACTCGTTGATGTAATCAGGATCTGAAAGATCAAAACGCCGGTCAAAGAAATGCCAGCCGTAATTGAAGCCGTCGAAATCGAAGCCGTAGCGTTCTTGCTCTTGTGTACGAGCGTTGTTGAAAGCTTCGCCCTCGGTTGATCCGAAATACCCGTTGAAGTTTTCTTCGCACGTCAGATATGTGCCCCATGGCGTTGGTCCCGATCCGCAATTGTTAATCGTACCCAGCGGAACGTTGCCGTTCGGATTTTGCAGCAGCGCCGAGTTGGCGGCAGGCCCGGAAAATCGCATCGGCGTGTTGGCGGTGATCCGCCGGCTGTTCGGGCTTTTCACGACCTCCCAGCCTCTATAGCTGTTCTCAATAGCGACAACTGAAACGCCGTGAACATTTTGAGAAAGACGCACGTCTTCAAGACTTTCCGGCATGCTCTTACCCAGAACATGGAAGTTTGTGCCGAATTCGTGGTTGATGCAAAGCATGCCCTTGCGGTTACTTTTGTCCGAGCGCCGACGCTTGAAGCGATCGTCGAATTTGTCATCAAACTTGTCATCAAGCCTACTCAGGAAACCGCCTTCGTCAGGATAGAACCACATGCCGTCATGGCCGATGCCGATTTGCAATGCTGCTTGAGCCGATGTCGGTCTGTTGTTCGGATCGCCGGTGAATTCTTCAGTCGCCCCGGGCTCAATCGGCGTGCCCCAGGGGATCAGCACCTGATATTGGTAATCGCGCGAAATGCTCGGCGATGTGTCATCCACAATTGCGTCTTCAATGCTCAGCGGCTCGAAATCCACCAAAGCTTGTCTGCGGCGCCGTGATCGCCAGCGGTCCCGGTCGCTTCTCGCCAAAGCCTGAGGGGACAAGAAGCCAGCGGCGGCGCCAGCCAGACTACCCTGCAAAATGCCACGGCGCGACAACGCTGACGCAAGCACGTCTGCAAATGGGCGATTGCCCGATTTATTGCTTGGCGTGTTTTCTGATTCGTCATGAATTTGAGCATTGTCTGGTTCGCGGAGATCGTTTTGGCTCATTGAGCGCCCTTTATGTTGCTGCAAGGAGCAACGGTTAATGAGGGTCTGTGTCAGAACTGTTTCACTCCGCGCTGAGTCCTGCGAAACTTTTTTTAAAAAATGAGAACAGTTATTACATTGAAGAAAATCATCAGAGTACAGATTATATTCTGCTTTGCAGACAGGCGGCGTCTAAAGTTTTGCAGCAATTAAGGTTTTTGACCTTCGCCCTCAACGCTGCTTTTCGAAAGCCGCAAATAGTGCGCGCGTCCGTCACAATACCTTCATGCAAGCGATAGTTTGTTCCAATTAATTAAAGAACGAGAAACGAGCAATGCATCACCTCCAATGCTGGCCGACCTTAGAATTGCAAGTGCGCAGATCGCCGGGCAGCATTGGATTCAGAGGTCAGCGTTGAGCGCTTCTGGAAATAAATCCATTGCGCGAGCGCCCGCATCGGCGGGGTGAAAAGCGTTGCATTTAAAACAGTGTTCGGCGGCGCTGTTGACCACAGGCGTCGCATCCATGTCTTCACGCCGAAGCGCGGATAGTCGCGCGCCATCAGCGCGCCGGGATCGGGCCCGCCGTCCTGCAGGTAGTTGGCGATGGCCGCGCCCGCTTTGCGGCCATACTGAAAGGCGAGGCGGATGCCGCCTGCGGTTAGCGGAGAGACGAGACCGGCCGCATCGCCGGTCAAAAGAACGCGATGCGTCGATAGGGGCGAGACAAGACCGCCACAGGGGATTGGGCCGGATCGTTTATGTTTCACTTCGCAATTCCACAGCGCGAAATGGGGGTCGGTGCGTTTCAGGAAAGCGTTGATGTCAGGCTTGCGCTTGGCGCCGAACGGTCCCTTCGAAACGGCGAGGCCTGCTTGCGTCAGGCCGACGCCGGGCACGACCCACCCGAGATAGCCGGGCGCCAGTGCGCTATCGACAAAGCAGTGAAGAAAGTCCGGATCGACCGTCGGTGTCTCTTCGAATTCCGTTTCGATACCGATCAGGAATTCTCTGTTGCGTCCCAGGTCAAAACATTGCGCGACGCGCGATTTCGCGCCGTCTGCGCCGAGGAGATAGCGTGCAGATAAACCGAGGCCATGCAGCCGGACGAGATCGTTTGTAATTGTCGCATCGTCAAAACGCATTCCGAAATAGAGATCGGCGCCCGCGCGCGCGGTCTCATGGGCGAGCCAGCGCATGATCGCCGGCGTGTCCGTCGCGAGGAAATAATAGCCAGGCGCAAAAAGATCGATGTGCTTCGTATTCGGTGCATAAAGCCGGACGCCGGGAATTTTGCGCGTCAGAGACGAAGGAA
>JANQOV010000015.1 GCA_028285645.1 Hyphococcus sp. | reverse complement strand
AAACGCCCGCGTCGGTCGCCGCCGGTTCTTCGAGAGGCGCGGATGTTGCGCTTGCAGGGGCCGTTTCCTCAGCAGGCTCAGCCGCGGGCGGTTGCTCTGTTTCTGGGGCCTTCGCCTCATTGGCGTCCGCCTGTTGCGCCGCTACCGCATCCTCGGTCTCGCCAGGCGCAGGTGGTTTGCTTTCCTCGCGTTCCTTGGACTTGCTTTCGGCGTGTTTTTTGTCTGGTTCGTCCACGATATTGAACTCTTCTGACAGCCTGTCCTGTAACTCATGCGGCGCAACCGGTTGCGGATTGTGTGATTCGCCGCCGACCATACCATCATTTCCCGCAACGCCGATGTTCGGCCGCGTGTCTTTTTGGTTGGCTTTTGATTTCGCCCTGGCGATGGCGGCGGCTTTTCTGGCGCGCCGCTGCTCGGCTCTCTTTTCTTTAATTTTCGCCTTTGCGGCGCGACGCAACCTTTCGGTCGGATCTTCCTCCGCCTTCGGTTGCGACGACTTAGCTGCGTCTGCAGCCGTTTGCCTTGCCACACGCTCATTCAACCGCCTGACGAGCGCGTCGTCTTCCTCCTGCGCCGGATCGTCATCGTTAGTCTCGGCAGGCTCCGGCGCGCGCACTTCGGGGGCTGTTGTTCTGAACAGCGCCGCCAGGTCCTCAGGGGAGAAGGGCTCAAGATCAAGGGACTTGCGAACGTCATTGACCCGCGTCGGCCGAAACGCCTTCAAGTCGCCGACTTCGCCCAGATGATTGCCTTGCGCCGCGGTGAAGCCGAGCCCCTTGAGCGCCGCAAGAGACGCCTGATCTTCAACCCCGACAGCCGTGATGGCGGCGTTGGCGCGGCGTGCGATATCCAAGAGATCGGAAATGGCGCTCAGTCCCGGTCCGCGGACGGTGCGGGCAAACCGCAAGATTGCAGAGCCGCCGGTTTTGATCTCGTCAAAAGGAAAGGGGTCAATTGTCTTCAAGAACTCATTGGCGCGCCCGCGCACTTCGATCGCCAGGCGCGCGTCGGTTCTTTTGACCCGGCTGAAACTCGCCTCAGCGATCTTAGGATCAACGTCGACCGGCGGCATCGGGCATTCAAGGGTGACGAGTTCGGCGGGGAAGTCGTAATCGCGCAAGAGCTTTTCAAAATGCGAGGCGAAACTTTCATCGGTCAGATCGCTGAACGCCAGATTGATCGAAAAGCCGGGCGCGCTGGTTCCGCGCCAGGCAGTATACTCCCGCAAGGCTTCGGCGAGCACGTAGCGGGTAAGCTCGCTCATCCGGCCTTGTGATTCGAAAAAAGAAATAAACGCGCCGGGCGGCAACACGCCGAGCGACTGATGGCGCCAGCGGACAAAGCTTTCCATACGCGCCAGAGCGCCATTGGCAAGGTCAAAGATAGGCTGAAACAAGACTTCGAAGTCTTTGTTTTTTAAGGCGTTGTCGATATCGACATTCGATAGACGAACGGCTTGCGCGCCCATTCTAGTTCCTCCGTCAGCCGTTCGGCTGCCCCCGCACATTAAGAATCCGCACATAATTCTATGTGCGGGTTAATTCTCGCTGAACGCCGCCCATCAGAAAGGAAGACGCGCGCGGCCGAGCTGACTTTTCTTGGGGACCATGATGCGATTCAGCCTGAGGCGTAAACCGCTCGTTAATCATGACTTCGGGAAATTAATAGTCGAATTGCTCGCGAAGAATGCGTTCGTCGAGGGAGTGGCCGCGATCGAACAGAACGGTAAGGGCGATCGACCGGTCCTCCTGAGCGGTGACCGAAACTACGTCCCGAACCTCCTGATTATCCGCCACAGCCGAGACCGGGCGGTGTTCAGGATCGACGGCTTCAAACTCGACAACGGCGTCGTGAGACAGGAGAGCGCCCCGCCAGCGCCGCGGCCGGAACGCGCTGATCGGCGTCAGCGCCAGGAGTTGGGCGTTGATGGGCAATATCGGCCCATGGGCGGACAGATTGTAAGCTGTTGATCCAGCCGGCGTGGCGAGCAGGACGCCGTCACAGGTGAGGGATGGCATCCGAACTTTACCATTAACCGAAATTCTGATGCGCGCGCTTTGCCGGGTTTGGCGAAAGAGCGACACCTCATTGATGGCCTTTTCGGTTTCAACCTGACCGTCGATGGTCTTAGCGGTCATCGTCAAGGGATGAATGACGGCTGTTTCCGCTTCTTGAAGGCGCGCCGGCAGACTGTCGAGATCAGGCGGGTTCATGAGAAAGCCCACCGTCCCGCAATTGACCCCGTAGATCGGCGTGGCGGACAGCATAAAGCGGCGCAAGGTCTCGAGCATAAAGCCGTCGCCGCCAATGGCGATGATGACATCCGCTTCTTCCGGCGGATGATCGCCATAACGATCAATCAAGCTGGCGCGCATGGTTTGGGCGTCAGGCTTCTCGCTCGCCAGAAAGCACAATTTGTGATCCGCCGCCATCTTGGTTTTCATCCGCCTTTTTGCAAAACCCTCATCATCCCCCCTATGATACGGGCGGCTGCACCTAAAAGGGAAGCGTCTACGCCAATGCCTTTTGAATCGCCGATATTGATCGACCGCGCCGACATCCTCGCCAAATTCAGATCTGTCCGCGAAACCAGCGAGGCGTTGGCGGCGTCCTTGTCACCGGAAGACTGCATGTTGCAATCCATGCTGGAGGCGAGCCCGGTCAAGTGGAATTTGGCGCATACGAGCTGGTTTTTCGAAACGTTCATTCTCGCAGAGACCGCGCCGGGCTATGAATGTTTTCATCCACAATTCGGATACCTCTTTAATTCCTATTACAATCAGGTGGGCAAGATGCATCCGCGCCCGGAACGGGGCCTCTTGTCGCGTCCTTCTCTTGACGAGGTTTATCAGTACCGGGCCCATGTGAACGAGCACATTGCACGGCTGATTGAAACTGCGCCTGCAGATGCGATTGAGAATATCGCGCCCTTAATGGCGCTAGGGTTCGCCCATGAAGAACAGCATCAGGAATTGCTGCTCATGGATTTGAAACACGCCATGGCGCAAAACCCGTTGCTGCCGGCTGTTTATGAAGAGGAGCAACGGGCGGGCGAGGCGCCGCCGCTGAAATGGGAAACGATGCCGGCGGGGCTTTGTGAAATCGGCTGGAACGGGGAAGGGTTCGCCTTCGATAATGAGGGGCCGCGCCACAAAGTCTTTCTGCAGCCTTTTGAATTGTCGAACCGCCCCGTCACCAATGGCGATTTTCTGGCGTTCATGGAAGACGGCGGATACGAAAACCCCGAGCATTGGCTGTCTGACGCCTGGGACATTCTGCGCTCCGAGCACTGGACCGCGCCGCTTTACTGGCGAAAGGCGGAAACCGGCTGGCGCGAATACACCTTGTTCGGCGAGCGGCCAATTGATCCGCACGCCCCGCTTTGTCATGTGAGCTTCTATGAAGCAGCAGCCTACGCCTCCTGGGCCGGCGCGCGATTGCCGACGGAATTTGAATGGGAGGCTGCGTCTTCGTTGTTTTCGCTGGAAGGCAGGTTTTTGCAGGGCGGAAAGCCCACCGCGCCGGCGCCCGCCGAAGGCGAAGAAAGACTGCTGCAGCTTTTCGGCGATGTCTGGGAATGGACCGCCAGTCCCTATGTGGCTTATCCGGGCTATGCTCCGCCGGCCGGCGCCATTGGCGAATATAACGGCAAATTCATGTCAGGACAGATGGTCCTGAAGGGCGGGTGTTGTGCGACGCCTGAGGGCCATGTGCGCGCGAGTTATCGCAACTTCTTTCCGCCGCAGGCGCGATGGCAGTTTGCCGGGTTCCGCCTGGCGCGCGACGCTTAGATTGATGCTGCACTGACAGCGACTCATCACCATCCATCTAAAACGCCAAAAGCAAAGGCCTGCCTTCGTTTGGCGCCGCCGGTCGTCAGCGCAGCTTGGCAGGAAGCACATTCACTCCTCTGTGAGTGTTTTTAGATAGTCGATAATTTCCTGGCGCGCCTCTGCGCTTCTGACGCCGACAAAGGCCATGCGATTGCCGGGTACAAGCGCTTGCGGGTTTTGAATGAACTGATCGAGCGTTGCGTCATCCCACACGAGGTTCGCTTCGCTAAGAGCGTTGGAATAGGCAAAATCGTCAAATCGGGCGGAAGGCGCGCCATAAATGCCGGCAAGGTGCGGGCCAATTCCCGGCGGGGCGTCGTCAGAGACGGCATGGCAAACGGCGCATTGGCGGTATGAATTGGGCGGACCGCCTTCAGGCGCGGCTTCGGCGACGTCAACCGGTGCAGGCGCGCCGCTCGTCGGCGCTGGGGTTGCCTGCGGCTGAGGCGTTGGTTCCGGCGCAGCGCCGGCATCGTCTTGTTGGCCGCCACAGCCGACAATGGCGATCAGGCTGGCGCTCGCCAGGGCGATCTTCAACTGGTTCATGCTTCCCCTCACAATCGTCATTCCGTTTATGGTTAATACTGCGCTCGACCTTAAGCCGGGTCAAAGCATCCGCAAAGGCCAGAAAAGTGTGGCGCATTGGCTCAAAGCCACTGGAAAGCGCCGGCGCAATCCTCTAATGGGAGGCGATTGCCGCAGTAGCTCAGCTGGTAGAGCATCTGATTTGTAATCAGGCGGTCGGGAGTTCGAGTCTCTCCTGCGGCACCATTTTTCAGGTCCGTTCGCGAAGCGAACGCAACCTGAAAAAATCTGTAGCGTTGCCGCATTCGCGGCGGACCGAGACCATTTGCGAAGCAGAAGCAAATGCAGCTCGGCGAGATCAGGTCCGTTCGCGAAGCGAACGCAACCTGAAAAAATTTGTAGCGTTGCCGCATGAGCGGCGGGCCAAGACCGGTTATGGAGCAAATGCTCCCGAGCTTGAATAAAGGGTTCTGGCGGGTCCGACGAAATTAAGGATAAAATTCCGTCTTCATCGAAAACTCGCATCATTTGGCGATCGAGTTTATTGCGTCCGGCTGGCGTTGGAGCAACTGGCTGAGTAGAGAGTATTCATGGATACCGATGCGCTTCTTTCCGGCATGATCGACCTTGCGCTCGCGGCCGGCGCTGTCGCGGCGGAGATTTACGCCGGCGATTTTGAAATGGACGTCAAGGCCGACGGGTCGTCGGTAACCGAGGCGGATCGGCGCGGCGAAGCGATCATTGTTGCAGGGTTGAAGAAACTCGCACCGGAAATTCCCGTGCTGGCTGAGGAGGCGGCGTCAGCGGGGATCATTCCTGAACTTGGCGATATCTTCTTTCTGGTCGATCCCCTCGACGGCACGCGCGAATTCGTCAATCGCACCGGCGAATTCACCGTCAATATCGCGCTGATTGAAAAGGGCAGACCGCTTCTTGGCGTCGTGTATGCGCCAGCCTGTTCCAAACTTTATTATGGCGATGTCAAAACTGGCGCCTTTCTGCAGGGGCTTGAACCAGGCGCCGATCGCGCCAAGGCGCCGGCAGCGACATCGATAAATGCAAGAGATGCTGATCGGAAAAACCTTGTCGCCGTGGCGAGCCGCTCCCACCGCTCTGGCGAAACGGAAAGCTTTCTGCAATCGATAGGCGCGCGGGATTTTACGCCGGCGGGCTCATCATTGAAATTTTGCTTGATCGCCGAGGGCAGAGCTGATGTTTATCCAAGACTTGGGCGAACCATGGAATGGGATACTGGCGCTGCGCAGGCTGTATTGGAAGCTGCAGGCGGCGCTGTTTACGTCCTTGAAAATGGTAAGGAGGGTGAACATCTGCGCTACAACAAAAAGCAACGGGGCTATGACAATCCGCATTTTGTCGCCTGGGGTCGGCGCGATTTTTAAGAATTTCTGCACGGATTATCAATCGAACTAAGTAACGATATAGCATGAACGCACTCACTCATCTTGACCGGTTAGAAGCCGAAAGCATTCACATCATGCGCGAAGTCGCCGGCGAATGTGAAAAGCCGGTGATGCTGTATTCCGTTGGCAAAGATTCGTCGGTCATGCTGCATCTGGCGCTGAAGGCGTTTTATCCTTCAAAGCCGCCATTCCCTTTGTTGCATGTAGACACGACCTGGAAGTTTCGCGAGATGATTTCCTTTCGCGATAATCTCGCGAAGGAACTTGGTCTCGAGCTTCATGTCTACATCAACCAGGAAGGCGTCGCCCAAGGCGTTGGACCCTTTACCCATGGATCGTCGCTTCATACGGACATTATGAAGACGCAAGCGCTGAAACAGGCGCTAGATCAGTATAAGTTTGACGCAGCGTTCGGCGGCGCCCGCCGTGATGAAGAAAAATCGCGCGCCAAGGAGCGCATCTTTTCCTTCCGCTCGGCGCAACATCGCTGGGACCCGAAAAATCAGCGTCCGGAATTATGGAACATCTACAATACGCGCATTTCCAAGGGCGAAAGCACGCGGGTGTTCCCCATGTCGAACTGGACCGAGCTCGACATCTGGCAATACATCTATCGTGAAAACATCCGTATTCCCGATTTATATTTTGCAGCGCCGCGCCCTGTGGTTGAGCGCGACGGCATGATCTTGATGGTTGATGACGACCGTCTTCCCTTGAAGAAGGGCGAAAAGCCGGTCGAGAAAATGGTGCGGTTCAGAACCCTTGGTTGCTATCCCCTGACCGGCGCCGTTGAAAGCAACGCAACGACCTTGCCCGAGATTATCCAGGAAACACTGCTGACATCGACATCAGAACGTCAGGGCCGCGCCATCGATCATGACGAGGCGGCGTCCATGGAAAAGAAAAAGCAGGAGGGATATTTCTAGATGTCCCACCAGGATGATCTTATCGCGACTGATATTCTCGCTTATCTGAAAGTGCAGGAAGAAAAGAGCCTGTTGCGGTTCTTGACTTGCGGGTCGGTTGACGACGGCAAGTCGACGCTGATTGGCCGCCTGCTTTATGACAGCAAGCTGATTTATGAGGATCAGCTTTCCGCAATTGAAGCGGATTCCAAGAAAGTCGGAACGACAGGAGATGCGCCTGACCTTGCGCTGTTGGTTGACGGTCTTGCGGCGGAGCGCGAGCAGGGGATTACGATTGATGTCGCCTACCGGTTCTTTTCAACGGATAAGCGAAAGTTCATCGTCGCGGATACGCCGGGCCATGAGCAATATACCCGCAATATGGCGACCGGCGCCTCGACGGCTGATCTTGCCATCATATTAATCGATGCGCGACGGGGCGTTCTCACACAGACAAGGCGGCATAGCTATATTGCCTCGCTCCTTGGCATTCGCCATGTGGTGCTGGCGGTAAACAAAATGGATCTTGTTGATTTTTCGCAGGATGTCTTCAACGAGATTGTCGCTGACTATAGCGCCTTTGCGGAACAGCTCGGCTTTACGGATATTGTCAGCATACCGATGTCGGCGCTCACCGGCGACAATGTCACCGAAAACACCAAAAACCTCGCCTGGTATAAAGGCAAGCCGCTGCTGGAGCACCTTGAAACGGTCAAGATCGGCCAGCGCCGCGATGAGGGGCCTTTCCGATTTCCGGTGCAATGGGTCAACCGGCCGAACCTTGATTTCCGCGGGTTTTCAGGATCCGTCGCCTCAGGCGCAGTAAAAAAAGGCGATGAGATTATCGCCATACCCTCAGGCAAGCGCTCGAAGGTCAAGTCCATCGTTTCGCTTGGCGGCGATATGGAAGAAGCGCGCGAGGGACTTTCGGTAACGCTTACGCTGGAAGACGAAATCGATATTTCCCGCGGCGATATTCTTTGCGCGGCAGATGCACCGGCGCAGCAATCAGATCAGTTCGCCGCCCATGTTTTGTGGATGTATGACCGCCCGCTCTTTCCCGGGCGGCAATATATTCTGAAAGCAAACAACCAAACAACGCCGGTCACGATTACGGAGCTGAAGCACAAGGTCAATGTCAACAACCTCGCGCAAGAACCCGGTAAGACGCTGGAATTGAACGAGGTTGGCTATTGCAATTTGTCGCTCGGCAAGGCGATCCCCTTTGATCCTTATAAGGAGAACCGCCAGACCGGTTGTTTTGTGCTGATTGACCGCCATTCCAATGCGACAGTCGGCGCCGGCATGCTCGACTTTTCCCTGCGCCGCGCGGCCAACGTAGTCTGGCAAGACCTTGAAGTTGGCAAGGGCCAGCGCGCCGGGCAAAAACATCAGCGACCCGCGGTCTTGTGGTTCACCGGCCTTTCAGGCTCCGGCAAGTCGACCATCGCGAACCTCGTTGAGAAAAAACTCTTCGACCTTGGGCGCCACACTTACATTCTCGACGGCGACAATGTCCGGCATGGGCTCAATAAGGATCTTGGCTTTACTGATGCTGACCGTGTCGAAAATATTCGCCGCGTTGCAGAGACCGCAAAGCTGATGGCGGATGCGGGGCTCATCACCATGGTCTCGTTTATTTCACCGTTCCGCGCCGAACGGCGCATGGCGCGCAGAATGATGGACGACGGGGAGTTCATCGAGATCTATGTGAACACGCCGCTGGAAGTCGCAGAGGCGAGGGACGTCAAAGGGCTCTACAAAAAAGCGCGGGCCGGCGAGATCAAAAACTTCACCGGCATCGATTCCGAATATCAGGCGCCGCAGGATGCTGAAATCGAGGTTAACACCGTTGAGATGACCGCTGATGAAGCCGCAGAGTTCATTGTCGCGCATCTTGAAAAGGCGGGCTTTTTGTCCTGACCGTTATCGTTGCAGCGACCGAAACGTTCCGCGCGCGGTGGATATTCCAAAAACCCGCACAGTAGACGATCGCTTTGATCGTTAACCATGTTGCGCGATGAAAGCACCGCGGAAGAAGCAATTCTTATCCGAAGATGGTTCTCAAACATCGTAAAACGCCATGGCCTAAACGCATCCCCTATGGTTATAATATTTGCTTGGGATTGGGGTTGTGTGTGGCATGTCCAGAAGCAACGGACTTTTTGGCGGCGTCGGCGGTCTAGCGCTTTTTGTGGTGCTAGCGCTGCTTGTGGTGGCGATTGGCTATAGCGAATTTGCAAGACAGCGCAGCGATCAGGAAGCACGCCAGCGTGATGCTGCGCTGGCAGAAGAAATCGCTGAAGTCCGCAACGAAGCGCGGGCCGCGTTTACGTCGCTTATTCCGCAGGAGGTCGTGGCGCGCGCCAACCCGTCGGTCTATGCGATCGTGGTTAACGGGCGCCTCTTTGGCACCGCGTTCGTGGTCGACCGGGAGCGCGGCGTTCTTGCAACGGCGGCGCATGTGGCGGATCTTTTGCCGCTCGACGAGGAAGACGCGCAGATCACGATATTGAACCGCTTTAATGGGTCGCCAATCCCCGTACGGACGGCTCGCAATCACGCCGGCTACGGCGCCTTTCGCAAATTGATCGAAGACTTTCAGCCCATTCGACCGAATACACCCATCCTGACGCCGCAAGTCTTGCCGTTGCGTGATCTTGCATTCGATGCAGCGTTGTTAACGGTGGACCCGCTCGATCCCGCTAGCGGTGAAAATCGTCTCGGTCCCGATTTGCCGGTGGCGCCTGAGGAAACGCTGGTTAATCTCGGGGCCGGCGCGCCCATCGCCGTGATCGGCTTTCCTTATGATACGCTCGATGACAGTTTTCAGGCGGATTCAGCGATTTCGCGCGCCGAGCGTGGCGTCGTTTCCGCTCTGATTGCACCGCTCGATAACGCTGCAACATCAGGCGATCCGATTATCGCCAATCTTATCATTCATCGATTGTCGACGGCGAATGGCAGCAGCGGCAGCCCCGTCGTCAATGCGGCGGGCGAGGTCGTCGGCATTCACACCCATGGCGTTGAGTCCTTAAGCGGTAATGCAGACGGCGCCGCCCAGCGCGCTGACGTGCTGCAAGACCTGCTTGAAGAGGGTCGCGATCAGCGCCGGCTGGACGATGTTTTTGTGCCCGCCTGGACGCGCCTTTTAGCCTTCTGGCGCTCGGCGAAAGACGTCTTGCCCTGGTCTTATTATCTCGAGCGGGAAAAAGAGCGCGAAGCGGAAGATATTCTGATCTCCGAATTCGATCTGGCGTCACCGGCGCCCTTTACGACAACGCTTCAGAGCCTTGAATTTGGAAAGACCCAGGACAACTACCTTCTCGAAGCGCCGGATCTGGCGATTACAGATGCGGGGCTCGGCGATGCAGGGCAGGATGGCGCCGTCGCCGCCGAGCGGGATGGCGAGCGCCCGGTTTTCCGAATCAATAAACGCGGTGAATTTTCGACGGGATCGTTCATGATTGACCGCTCGAAAAACAGCTTGATTTACGCGTTTGACTATTCGTTGCGGCGCCGCGTGGGATTTTGTCGGCTCGTTACCTATTGGCGTAAGCGCGGCGATGCGCGACTGACGATCCAGCCCATTCGCGCGTCGACAGAGTTGTTTTTTCCGGCGATCGAAAATGGCGGCCTTGAAGAATACGAACTTGTCTTCCAGCGCATCCCTGATTGCGACCCGGCAAGCTATTCTTTCGAAGCGGGCGTAATGTCGTGGGAAGCCGGCCCGGCGCCGGACATCGCAGAGCAGATTGTCCAGGCTGTGTTTCCGCCGTCCGACCATGCGCAGCTTTCGACGCCAGAGCCTGCAAGTGTTGCTAAAATCCTCAACACCGTTCAGCTGCGCTGCATTCTTCCCGGGACAAAGATCGACAACCGAAAATGCGGCGATCCTGAATTTATCGAAGCTGAGGTTCATTCCCCGTCGGAGCAGGGCGACTAATCCAGAGCGTGTTGGCGCTGCAAAACAGCATCTTGATTTAGTACAGGTGTGATAACATGCGTGTGACAACTGCTGCTTGAAAATCTCACTGCTGTACAGTGAAAATGTCATGAAAACAGCGTCTTAACTCATGTTCAAAGGCCCCGTTCTAAAGACGGTCTTACATTACATTATCAATACAGGGGTTTTAACTTAGGTTACAGAGTGTTAAGTAAGTGTACGGAACATGGGGTGTCAGCGGGTTTGGTGGCCCTTTCGACATCGAAATTAAATTGATCGACGTCATTTCGCCGGGGTGAAATGGCGTTGGCGGTAAGCCTTTTGCAAGCACTAGCTCTTTGGGGGAGCAGGTGGCGGACGAGTCAGACATTTACCATCGCCGAGAAGATGACGGCGAAGACGGCGCCGGCGGTCTGCCTGAGTACTCGGTGACGGCAATAAGGGCTGGCGAGAAAATTAACCGCTCAAAAGCGCATTCAAATCCGCTGGCCAAGAACAACACGGCGCACGGCCTTCGCCGCCGGCCGCTATCGACACAGCGCGCGCTTACTCGTCCGGCGCCGGATCGGCGTGGTGGCATTAGTGAGCGTATCATCGGCTCAAGCCCTGAGATCAAATCCGTTCGCGACAAAATCCTTCAATATGCGCCGGAAGATGCGCCGGCCTGCATATTTGGCGAATCCGGCGTCGGTAAGGAACTGGTCGCGCGCGAATTGCACCGCTATGGACGCCGCAACACTGAAACCTTCTTGCCCATCAATGCGGGCGCGATCCCCGAGGCGCTAGCGCCTGCAGAGCTCTTTGGCCACCAAAAAGGCGCGTTCACCGGCGCCCATGTAAGCCGCGAAGGCGCGTTTCTCGAAGCCAATGGCGGGGTCCTTTACCTTGATGAAATCGGCGAAATGGCGCCGTCAATCCAGGCCCAGCTATTGCGGGTGCTTGACGACGGCAAAGTCGCAAAAATCGGTTCGCGCAGCGCCGAAAAAGTCGATATCCGCCTGATAACAGCGACCAACAAGGATTTGCGCGCGTCGGTCGCTGAAGGCGAGTTCCGCAAGGACCTCTATTACCGGATCAATGTCCTGCCGATCTATGTTCCACCATTGCGCGAGCGCAGCGATGACGTCATCGAAATCGCTGACGCAATTATCCGAAACCACGCAACGCCGGAGTATCGCAACGCAGTCTTAACGCCGCGGGCTTGCGATCGGTTAAAAGCGCACGGCTTTCCCGGCAATGTGCGCGAACTGCGCAATCTGGTTTTGCGGGCGGTCGTGCATGCGCGCGGCGGCAAGATCTTACCTGACCACCTGGAATTTGATTTCGACGCTTGCGGCGACAGCGGCGAGCCGATGAGCATCCGCGAAGGCAAGGAATTGGTGAGCCGCTATCTCGCCTGCCGGGCATTGCGGGCAAGCGACGGCAAGGTCGCAAAGGCGATGAAGCTAACAGGGTTAAAACGCGACGCATTCAGCAATGTGCGCGCTAATCTTGATGGCAAGAATTATGCAGCGGAAGAAGCGGAGATCCGAAAAAAACTGAAAGCGCTGCTGAATATCTGAAATTTGGTGAAGATTATGAAACTGCAACTCCTGTCCTATTCAGCTGCGGCGGCGATCGCCATTGGCTGGTCATCGCCCGCGTTGGCCGCTGCCAATAATCAGACGCCAGATACGCCGGCTGGCGCGACCCAGGGCAATCCTCAACCGACCGTTGAAGAGGAGCTGCTTTATTTGCGGGAACGCCTGGCGGTGCAAACCCTGCGCATGGACGAGGCCGAACAATTGCTGCAGCGCCAGCAGGAGTTTATCGACCTACAAGAAAAGAAAATCTCGGATCTGGAACGAAGACTTGGCGAAACGCAACGACTCGCCGGCGTTTCGCAAACTGGGCGTTCTGGCCCCGCCCAATTCACCGGCGAATATCGTGTAAAGCGCGGCGACACACTGTATCGGATTTCGCTCAACAATAACGTATCGGTTGCTGAAATGGCGCGCGCCAACAATCTGCGCGCGCCTTACCGGCTGGAAGTCGGTCAACGGCTTTCAATTCCTGGCCAGCCGGCGCCGGCGCAAGTCGCTGCCGCAGCGCCTGCCCAACAACAGCAACAACCGAAACCAAAACAAGAACCGGCCAAGCAGCCCCAACAGCGACAAGCGCAACAACAACAGCAAAAGGCGCCGCCGAAAAAAGTCGAAAAGAAAAAACCTGAGCAGCCCAAGAAGCAAGAGCCGAAGCGCGTTGCAGCGCAGCAGTCCAACAACAAGAAGCCGCAACAGCCCAGCGAAGATGTTCCGCAACAGGTTGGCGTCAGACCACAAGAAGAAGATAAAAAACCCTACATCTCGATCTTCTCCGATGTGGGCGGCATCCTGACGCCGCGCGGCACGTTTTACGCCGAGCCGGAACTTTCCGTGTCGACGTCTACGGACAATCGCTTTTTCTTCCGCGGCACTGAAATTGCCGACGCGGTGTTGATCGGCTTTATCGAGGCGACGGACACCGACCGTCGCGCGGCGACTGCGCGTTTGGGCTTGCGCTACGGCATCACCGGCCGCTTCGAAGTCGACGCCCGCATCGCCGGCGTTTATCGCGACGACCGCGTGATCGGCGTTGAGATCGACACAACCAATGACTTTGTGCGCGATTTGGAAGGCGGCGGCCTCGGCGACATTGATATTGGCCTTAAGTATCAGATCAATCAGGGCCGCAACTGGCCCTATGTGATCGCCAATGTGCGGGCCAAGGCGCCGACCGGAAAGGGTCCCTTCGATGTTAATCGGGATGCGAGCGGGGTTGAAACCGAATTGGCGACGGGATCGGGTTTCTGGACCGTAGAGCCCAGCCTTACCTTTATCTTGCCGACCGATCCGGCGGTGGTCTTCGCCAATGTCGGTTATCAATACAACATGGCGACGTCGCCGAACGTCACCATCCGCAACAACACCTTCCGCCGGTTTAATCCTGGCGACGCCATCAAAACGAGTTTCGGCGTCGGGTTGTCGCTTAACGAACGCATGTCCGTGAATTTCGGTTATGACCAAAGCTATTTCTTGAAGACGACGACCTTAGTTGACGCATTAAATGAACAGACCAATGAAATCACAACCGGCACAATCGATCAGCCCTCCGCGATTGTCGGATCATTCTTGTTCGGCGGGTCTTACGCGGTAAGCGATCGCGTCCGGCTCAATCTCAACACAGCATTTGGCGCGACAAGTACAGCGCCCGACATGCGCGTTTCGTTGAGAGCCCAGATCAAGCTGTTCAGCCGCGATAAGAAGAAGTAGGAGCACCGGCGCAAATTACTCCAGTGCAAGTCTGCCGTTAACGCAGACTTGCTATGTACCGAGCGTCGAACCCGCGATGCTGACCAGTTGACGGTTTTTCATCCATCAACGACGGACGATCCCTTTTAAGGCGTTGGAATTAAATCGTGCAGGCTTTTGCTCGGCGCTTTAATTGCCGGTTCCGGACAAAACGCCGATGGTTTGCGTGACCGTTGAAACCACAGAGGCCGCTTGGTGGAGGTCATTGACCTGGTCGAAATTCGGAATGTGAACATCGACTTTAAGGCCGTCATTAATTTCAACGCCATCCTGCGCATTCACGATTGTTCGCTGGAGAAGGAACGGATCAAAAAAGCCGTTTTGCAATTGCGCATCCTGCACAGACTGATTGGAATTGATCAGCGCTTCCGCGCCTACGGTTGTCGCGTTGTTGGTCAAGACGTCAATTGTTGAATCATCTAACAGCCGATCGACAATCACCTGATACGTAAGGCCGCCAAAGTGCAAGGTTTCCGAGTGCATGGCGCCGCGGGACTCGCTAAGCGCCGTACTATCCATCGGCGCTTCGGCGACGACCAACTCTTCTTCAAACGTGTCTTCGGCTGCAAGCAGTTCCTCTGCAATTGGTTCGACGCCAATCATAAAGGCTGTTGCAACAAGGGAAACGGAACCAGCAGGGAGCATGTCAGGGCATCCCCACGGGCGGCGTGTCGAGAATGGGCGTAATCAGCATCGGCACTGAAATCCCCGCATTGAATGTCACGTTCCTCGACAGACTGTTTTCCGCCAAGGGTTCAAGGTCGAGCGCGCGGTCAAATGGGCCAGACGGCGCGCGCTTCCAGTCTCGCACGGCGTTGAAGTTTTCCTTGCCAATGGAGACCTTGGATCGAATGAACAAGATGACGCCGTCCCAGACTTCTTCGAACTCTTCCGTGCTCTTGGTGATCAACCCTTTTGAAGGATCGCCAATGAGAACAGTCCGGTCTGTCACGCCTTTAACGACCACAAAGTGTTTGTAGCCTTTGACGTCAATCAGCGCGATGCCGGGAACGCCGATTTCCTGCATCCGGTCCAGCGAGAGTTTAAAACCATCGGCGCGGTATCCGATCGCGCCCAAATAGTTCTTCATCTCGAGCAGGGAAAAACCAACTTCCTGTATCCGCTTTTGATTGCCGACCTTCCACATCGCCGTAAACGCATTCGCTTCCGTCGTGTTGCGATCGTAGTGATAGGTAAGGAGCGTCGCCACCGCGGCCGAGCCGCAACTGAAATCATATTGCTGGCGGATAACTCTGGCGAATTTGCGTTCCTTGATGCTCTCGATGTCGAGATGGGCGAAGCCGCCGCCATCAATGTTCGCAAAGACGTCTGCGCTGGCGATCGGCGCAGGTCCCATGGCCGCGAGCGTTGCAGCGCCTGCGGCGAGCAACTTGCCGGCGCGGCTTCTCGTCTTCAAACGGGAAGGGCGGCCTTGGTGTCTGGTCGGGTTACAGTGCACGGTTTAGCCGCCTTCAAATACGATGCCAGATACCTTTTATACTGCTTTACTGCGTTGTTGCATCGCCCAGGAAAATATTTACCTGCAGCGTTGAAGTGATGCTCACGCCGCTGCCGGAATTGAAGATTGATGTGGTAAAGCCGTGATTGTTTGAAATCGTGTTGCCGGCGATCTGCCCTGTTTGCGACGTCCCAATGGACACATCTTCAACACTGGCTGTGCTGTTGGCGAGGTTGATCCCGACATCGTCAAGTTCGATTTCGATGCCGTTCCCGCCAGCGGCGTCGCTCATCATTTGAGTATTCAAAATCGCTTCATCAGCAAATATGTCCGCTTCCGCTGCGGCAATGGGCGGCGCGGCTTCCTGGTGCGGGGCAGGCGCAGCTTGCGTCATCAACGGCGCTGCGATCAATCCCCAAACACTCATCCCCATAAGAACTCTCCACGAACTGGTTACTGCGACAAACTCTTGTCTGATTTCACTTGCACTTAAGCTTTGAAGGCGCGCATTGGTCTTACTTTCCTTCGCCCTTTGCGCTTCGCTGCTTTGAAACTCAACTCTTCTCTTTCCTTACGCGCGGCTCCTTACGGTCTGCGCGCTGTGCTTTGTTGATGCGCCCCTTTTTGGAGCTTTGAAGGCGCCGCGGTCCAGATTTGGGGGAACCGCGGCGCCGACAAATTTGGTGCTAAAACGTCGGGCCGGCTTGCGCCGGCCCGCGCGTCTTAGAAGTTTACGTCGCCGACATTGATCGACTGGTTCGAGGAGAAGCTTCCGATACCGGTGTTGAAGTCCTGAATGAACAGGCCTTGGTTATCGGTGATC
>JANQOV010000157.1 GCA_028285645.1 Hyphococcus sp. | reverse complement strand
GGGCACATGATCTGTGAACGCGACCGTGACTCGCAGAACGTGTCCTGCCAGGGATAGGCGAAGTTCGAAGGTTCGCACTGTCCGCCCTCCATGCCGTTGAGCGATCCCTGGCTGCCGCCATAACGATAGACCTGGCTGTTCAAAAAGGCCGGGTCTTCCGTTGGAAATGCTATGTCTGGGCGATAGATGGTCGTATCTTCATGGCCGGGGCCCGATTGCGGCAGCAAATCGCCGGCGGCGAGGTAGCTGAATGTGCGGCCTTCGTCATCAGTCAGAAAGTCGCCGTCATCCATATCGGGATCATCTGGTTCGTCGACGTCATCGTCATCGGGATCGGTTGGGTCGTCAGGATCGACAATGTCGTCATCATCCGGCGGCGTATCATCTGAGGGGAGGTCGCGACCGCAGCTTGCGACCAAGACAAGCGCCAACAACAAGGCGAGGAGTTTTTGTGATGTTTGCATCATGCTCATTGCGCCGCCTCCGCCAGTTCCGGATTGGCCAGCACCATCGAATCCGCAAGTTCGGTGATGTATTCGTCCGCCGCACAGCGCGGATCAGCGCTCGGATTGTTGCATTCGATCGTCATCACATAACCACAGCCGAATTTTGAAAAACTCAAATCAACGCCAAAATCATTGCGGCTGATATAATAGTCAGCGCCAAGCCCCGGCAGTCGCGGCGGAGCTTCGGCAAGGCGTCGGCGCGCTTCAACCACATCAGGATCGCCGCCGATGATGCGGTTGCACGAGCCGCTGATCGAAATAGATGCGTTTTGATCAAGACCGGTGGTCGCCGTGTAAACATTGCGCATGCCGTAAATCTTGATTTCATCGCGCAAGGCGGCTGGAATTAAAAGCGGGATCAATACGCGATCGACTTCAGCCTGTTGCAGTTTGGCGCGCATATCTTGTGCGGCGGCGCGCAGGCCGGGTTTTGACGGCGGCGGTAAGGCTCTTGTTGGATCTTGGGTTTGTTGCGGCGCTTCTTGCGCGGCTTCAGCAGTGTCTCTCTCTCTCGCGTCTTGCAGATCTTCGCGTACTTCGCTCCAGTTCGGCGGTCGTCTGACAAGTTGGGATGGAACCGCTCGCGGCGCCGGCGCTGACCTTGCCCTCTGCGTCTCGGCGGCTTCGTCCGCGGCGCCTGGCGGTGCAATCGGTACACGGATGGCCCGATCCTCAAGTTCGCGCTGCAGTTCTTCGCCGCGATCCTCATTGTCGCTTTGGGCAATGGCTGCGCTGGCTGCAATGAGCCCAGCGCCGGCTAATAAAATACGCTTTGAAACTCGCATAACTTGTCCCCAAGAAGCACTGGGTGCTTCAACAAGGAGGAGGCTAGCGCTCCGTCAGCTTGAATTCAATACGGCGGTTTTGCGCCAACGCCGCACTGGTTGCGCCGGAAACCAAGGGATAGGTGGAGCCGGAACCCGTCGCCATCAGCCGCCGCGCCGGAACGCCGCGGCTTTTGAGATAATTGACAACAGAAATCGCGCGCTGTGCGGAAAGTTCAAGGTTAGAATCGAACCGCAGCGCACAGGAAGGCCCGAGCGGGGCTGCATCTGCATGGCCGTCAACCCGCAACACCCAGGCGACTTCTGTGGGGATATCGCCCTGAATGTCGATAAGCGCCGTTGCGAGCTTGTTGAGTTCAAGCTTGCCCGGCTCGCCAAGGGTTGCCGAACAAGACCCAAACAAAATGTCGCTTTCGAAGATGAAGCGGTCGCCCACCACTTTGATGTCGGTGCGATCACCGAGCGCTTCGCGCAGCGCTTCAAAAAACCGTGAGCGCACCTCTTGCAGTTCCTGAACCTTACGCGCCAGCGCTGCGTTGAGCCGGGTCGACAAGTTTTCGATCTGCGCTTGCTGTTCTCTGTCTTTGGCTTCTGCGGCTTCCAGCGCTTCCTGTAGGCTTGCAAGCTGGCGCCGCAACGCGGCGATTTGTGCGTTCAAAGTTGCAAGCTCGCTCTTTTGTTGCTCGGAAAGCGCTTTTTCCGCTTCTAGCTCTTCTGCTGATGCTGCAACCGCCGCCTGGCTTGTTGCGAGCGCCGCGCTCAGTCCTGCAAGTTCTTCATTCTTCTGCGAGATCGTGTCTTCCAGGGAAAGCACCTGCGCCTGCAAGCGATCGCGTTCGCTTTGCGCCAGGCCGAGCTGGTCGTTCAAGGAATTGATCTGCGAGATCAGCCGCGCCAGCTCGCTGTCCTTGTCCGCGAGTTCCTGTTTGACGACATTAAGTCTGTCGCCAAGATAAAACTGCGCGACAACGAAGATCGACAACACAAACATCAGTACAAGGAGCAATGTCGATAATCCATCGACAAAGCCCGGCCAGATATTGGCCTCGCTCCTGGACCGGCGTCGCGCCACGTCTTACTCTCCGCCGCCGAAACGGATTAGTGTGCGATTAAGCGCTCTGATTTCGTCTTTAAGTTCCGCCGTTTGGCCGGACTGCGCTTTGATGTGGGTTTCCGTATTCGCGGCGAGCGCCGCCTCTAAAGCGGCAAAGGCGGAAGCAAGATCAGCGTCTTCATATTTCGCAGCGCCCTCGCCGACGACGGGACGTACGGTTTCCGTGTTGCCCGCAAGCCAGTCTTCAAGGCCGGAGTAAAAACGGTTTTGCGCCTGGCCTGCCTGCAGATCAAGGAAGCCGACTACGAGGCTGCCGCCAAGACCGAACAGGGAAGACGAAAAGGCCGTTCCCATGCCGGACAAGGGTTCGCGCAAATTCGCGATCAGCTGGGCGACGGCGTCTTCTGCTGCGCCCGACGTGTTGGCAAGGCCGTTGATGGTGTCGGCGACGGCGTTCACCGTTTCAAGCAAGCCCCAGAAGGTGCCGAGAAGGCCAAGAAACACCAGAAGGTTCATGATGTAGCGGCCCATCTCGCGGCCTTCATCAAGGCGCGTGCCAATGGAATCGAGAATGGCCCGAGAGGATTCAGGCGAAAGGCGGCCCCTACCGCGCTCCGGATCGAGCAGTAATTTCGCCATGGCGTTGATCAGCCCTGGCGGTCGCGGCAGCCGTGTTCGTCTCGGATCAGCCGAGTCGCTAAACGCCTCTACCCATTTCATCGCCGGCGCAACAACGCCCGCCTGACGCAAATTATAGATGATGCCGATAGCAAGGACGCCCAAAATGAGACCATTAAGCGCCTGATTAGCGTTAAAGGCGTCTACCAGAAGCGTTGTCGGCTGCGGGCTCCAGGGCGAGAGGTAGTAAATCACCGCGCCTACCGCCAAGAGGAACAACAACATATTCAGGATGTAGCCGCCGGGCCCGACAAATTTGGGTGACTTTTCCAAAGAGCGCGCCATAAAAACCCCTTGCGTTGCGCAGATTTTTGCCCCGCCGAAAACCCTAGTTCAAAAACCAGCCCTCATGAAAGCGGGTTGTTGCGGGAACATTGCAATTTGCGTGCGCCGTTCCCCGTCGGCAACGGTTTTTTTGCAGTTTTTCGCGGGTTTCGCAGCGATCAATTTTGTTGGGGAGCACGTCGAATATGCGCAATAAGTGCGCATATTCGACGATCCATTCTGGTCATGCGCCCTTAAAGGTCATCGATGGAGCGCACCTCGACGGTTCCAAGATCAAGGGCGCGAATGCCCGGCTCAATCTTTTCACGATCGCCGACAATCACCCAGATGAGGCTGTCGGTGTGTATGACCTCTTCAGCAGCGGCGCCGATCTGCGCGCCGTCAAGCGCCTCGAATTTTGGTTTGAGGGTCGCAGGATAGTCCCATGGCCGGCCGTAGCGCTTCGACGATTGCAGGCTGCCAAGCACGTCGTCGGCGGTTTCAAAGGCGCCGGGCAGGGACCGCGTGTTGTTGAGAACCGCAAGGCGCAATTCATCCGCGCTCGCCGGCCGCGTGGATTTAAAGGCGTTGATCTCTTTTAGGAGCTCAGCGATCGACGCTTGCGTTTTGTCGGTCTGCACGGGCGCGTAGACAAGCCATGGCCGCTGTCCGCGGGCGCCTTGAAAGAATGTGTAAGCGCCATAGGCCCAGCCTTTGTCCTCGCGCAAGTTCATATTGACCCGCGCTGTGAACTCGCCGCCGAGAATATCGTTCATGGCGGTGATGGCGACATTATTTGGCGCGCCGGTTGGCGGCGCTGTGTGTCCGGCAAGGATGAGCGATTGCGGCGAGCCCGGCTTGTCGACAATGATCACTTTGCCTTTTTGCGGGCGCTCCACATGGGCGATGTTCTTTTCAAGCAGCGGCTGTGACGGCGCGCGCCAATTACCGAACGCGTGTTCCAAGAGCGGCTTCATTTCCGCCATTGTCGTGTCGCCGACCACGAAGATTGTTGCGTTGTCGGGGCGCAGCCAGTTTTCATGGAAGCTGACAAGATCGTCCCGTGTCAGGCCCGCAATCGATTCTTCCGTGCCCGAACCAGTAAACGGAACTCCATAAGCGTGGCCTTCGCCATAGATCTCAGGCGGCAAGAGTCGCAAGGCAAGCTGCACGGGGCTTGCTTTTTCCTGTTCAATGGCGGCGAGCCAGCGGCTGCGAAGTTTTTCGATTTCATCATTGTCGAATGCGGGGTTGCGCACCACGTCAGCAAGAAGATCAAGGGAGGCGCTCAAGTTCGACTTGAGCGCTGACATCGCAACACTCGTCGTATCGAGGTTCGAGCCGGCGCCGAGCGTCGCCCCTAAGCCTTCAACTTCCTGTGCGATTTGCAGGGCCGAGCGGCGTTTTGTGCCCTCGTCAAGCATTGAGCCTGTAAATGACGCCGCGCCAAGGGTGCCGCCTTCGACAGCGTCAGCGGCGTAACCAGCGTCAAATTGAACGGCGATTTCGACAACCGGCACGGCGCTGCGATTGGCGAGCACCACAGTCATGCCGTTGGCGAGCGTTGCTTCTTCGATCGCAGGGAACGTAAGGTCAGGCGTTGTCGGCACGGCGGGGAGGCCAGCTGCGCGGTCAAGCGTCGACGCGCTTGTCTCATATTCCGGGAACGGAAGAATATCGAGCTGGTAATAGCCAGCATTCATGACCTCGCGTGCTGCGGCGAGCACGTCTTTCGGCGTTGCCGCTTCAAGCCAGTCGAGCTGCTTTAAGACAAAGCCGGGATCGCCCGCATAAAGCTCGCCTTCCGCGAGCGTTACGGCCTTGCCGCCGAAACCGCCGACTTTTTCAAGGCCGCGCAAGACTGCCGCCTCAATAGACGTTTTGGCGCGTTCGAGTTCCGCCCGGGTCGGGCCGGTCGCCAGAAACTTTGCGATCACGTCTTCCATTTCGGCTTTGACGCGCGCCAGGTCTTTGTCCTTCTTGGCGTCGACAGTCACCGAATAAAAACCCATCAACTCCTGCCCTTGCATATTGGCGTAAGCAGAAGTCGCGATCTCAAGGTCATAGACCAGCTTCTGAAAGAGCCTTGACGTCTTGCCGCCGCCAAGCACTTCTGCGGCAAGTTCAAGAAGCACAGCATCTTTCGTGGTGCGGCCGGGCGCTACCCAGTTGCGGTCGATGCGCGGCTGCGGCACGCGGTCATACATGGTCTCATATTTGTTGACCTTGAGCTTGGGCGCATTGGCGCTCATTTTGGTGAGGGGCGGGCCGGCTTCGATATGGCCGAAATACTTCTCAACCAGCGGGCGCGCTTCCTCGGCGCTGATATCGCCGGCGATGACCAAGACGGTGTTCGCCGTGCCGTAATATTCCTTGAACCAGTCTTTCACGTCGTCGAGAGACGCAGCGTCAAGGTCTTCCATGGAGCCGATGGTTGAGTGACGGTAAGGGTGTCTTGCCGGCAACAATCCTGCGAGTACGGAATATTCCGCCCGGCCATAGGGCTGGTTGTCGCCCTGCCGTTTTTCGTTTTGTACGACGCCGCGCTGATTATCGAGTTTTTCCTGGGTGACGGCGCCAAGGAGATGGCCCATGCGGTCGGATTCCATCCACAACACACGCTCAAGAGCGGTTGTGGGAACCGTCTGGAAATAATTTGTGCGATCGAACCAGGTGGTGCCGTTCACATCCGTTGCGCCGACTTCGTCAAGCGGCACAAACCATTCGCCGTCATAATGCTCGGACCCATTGAACATCAAATGTTCAAACAAATGCGCGAAGCCCGTCTTGCCTTCCGGTTCATCCTTTGAGCCCACATGATACCAGATCGAAACGGCGACCAGCGGCGCCTTGCGGTCTTCATGGACGACAACGCGCAGCCCGTTATCCAGTACGAATTTGTCGTATTCGAGATCGATCTCTGCGGCGCTCGCAGGCGCAATGGCGAGCAGCGCCATTGCGGCGAAAACAAAGGTGGGCAAACGCATGAAAAAACTCCGTCGGATATTGCTGGTCGAGCGGTGAGAGGCGGATTAACAGCGCACAATCGATGTGGGTCTAAGGCGCGTCAAGCTATTCTGGCGCGATTTGTCCCGCCGCAATACCCGTTCGCCTTTTGTGATCAGCTATGACAGTTGTAGCATAGCGTGCGTCTTATCTCGGCGCGCGCTTGGCGAGAATGCGTTGCAGGGTGCGGCGGTGCATGCCGAGCCGGCGCGCCGTTTCCGAAACGTTGTGATTACATAATTCGTATACGCGCTGAATGTGCTCCCAGCGCACGCGATCCGCAGACATCGGATTTTCAGGCGGATCAGGCCGTTCGCCGGGCTTGGCGAGCAGCGCTTTTTCAACATCGTCCGCATCCGCCGGCTTCGACAGATAATCAATGGCGCCGGCTTTCACGGCGGCGACGGCGGTTGCGATATTGCCGTAGCCGGTCAGCATCACGACCCGGCAATCATCGCGGCGGGCGTGAATCTGGTTAACGACTTGCAGACCGTCGCCGTCTTCAAGGCGCAGATCAACGACCGCATAGGCTGGGGCCATGTCTTTGACGAGCCGCGAGGCGTCAGAAACGCTTCCCGCAAGGATTGGTTGGAAGCCGCGTTTTTCCATGGCGCGGCCGAGGCGCATGCGAAAGGGTTCATCGTCATCGACGATCAAAAGAGTAGCGTCATGAGGCAGGGTTTCATCGCCGTCGCGCGCGTCCTCAAGGGTGGTCATGGAACTTTCTTTCGTCTTTCAACTGCACTTTATTTGATGCGTTCTAAATGGCCGCTTTTCGCCCAGAATTCAAGGAATCGGCGCTGCTGAAACATCACTTAAAGACCAATTGACGGCGACTCTTGCGCCATGGCGGTTCGGCTGGTCTTCCCATGGCCAATTGTCGAAGGAGACTTCAGCGCCGGTCGCTTCCAGCAAGGTCTTGGCGATGAAAAAGCCAAGTCCCATGCCACTTTTCCGGCGCAACGGGCCTTGCGAAGCGCGGCCGCTCACATAAGGCTCGCCAAGGCGCATGAGAATTTCCGGTGAAAATCCCGGTCCGTCGTCATGCACGGTGATCTGGAGATTTTCCTTATCCCAAGCGGCGGCGATCCGCACCCTGGAAGCAGCGAAGCTGCCGGCGTTTTCAATAAAATTGCGCAGCCCAAAGATGATTTCCGGCCGTCGCCGCAACACCGGCGGCGGCGCATCGTCGGTTGGCTCCAGGTCGAACTGGATTTCAGCAGCGTCCGGCTCGTCAAGCACCGGCGCCGCGGCTTCCTTTATGAGCGCATCAACGTCGAGCCGGTCGTGCACGGCGTCGCCAGCGTCGCCGTGGTGGGACAGGCGCCCCAGAATATCCCGGCATCGCCGCGCCTGAGAGACCAAGAGACTGGCGTCTTCCCGCAAATCTTCATTGTCCGCGAGGTCCCGCTCCATTTCGCGGGCTGTTACCTGAATGGTGGCGAGCGGCGTTCCGAGCTCATGGGCGGCGGCGGCAGCGAGCCCGCCTAGCGCCGCCAGCCGTTCTTCGCGGGCGAGCACCAGTTGCGTGGCCGCAAGCGCCGATCGCATCTGCGCCGACTCGGCTGCAACCCGGTGTGCGTAGGCGGCGAAGAACGCAACGGAAAAGGAAAGTGCAACCCAGACGCCGGCAATGAATGTTGGCGCGAGTTTGAGGGTTTCGCCGGGCGTCCAGGGGATTGGCATGTGAAACTGCGCAAGAAGGCTGATGCCGGCGATCGCAAGCGCAGCGAGCAATACCGTTAGCCTTAAGGGCAAAATGCTCGCGGCGATCGTCACCGGCGCGATGATCAACGCCGCAAAGGGGTTCTGCAGGCCGCCGGTCAGAAATAACAACACGCACAGCTGTACGATATCAAAGGCGATATAGGCCGCCGCCTCGCGATCGCTCAAAATGCGCTGCGGCGAAAACCGCAACACCGTAAAGAGATTAAGCCAGGCGCTGGCGGCGATGGCGCCAAGGCAAAGGCCAAGCGGCGTTGGGTAGCCAAGGGCGAAATGCACCAACAGGATCGCGGAGGTCTGGCCGCCGACTGCAAGCCACCGCAAGGCGGTCAGGGTGCGCAGGCGCACCGGTCCGCGTAATGCGTTAAGCGCAGCCTTACTGTCGGCGAGAGCATGCGGCATGAGAGCGCCTTTTCCTGTCCGGGTCTTTCAGGACGTCGTGCAACAATCTATCTGAAGTGATCGACGACACAACGGGAGCCTTAAACCCCATGCGGAACTTGGTTTTGGCCGGTCTTGCCGGCGCCCTACTCCTTGCAGGTTGCGGCGAACAGGAAACGGCGGCGCCGCCGGTTCCCACGGAAGGCGTGATTGCTTTATCCGATCAGTTTACTGGCGATTTCGCGTTGATCGACAAGACCGGCGCTGCGGTTCGCGACGAGGATCTCGAAGGCCGCATCATGCTGGTCTATTTCGGTTTCACCTTTTGCCCGGATGTGTGCCCCGGCGACATCAGCGTCATGAGCGCCGCCCTTAATGAGCTTGGCAAGGACGCAAAAGAAGTCGCGCCGGTCTTCATCTCGGTCGATCCGGCCCGCGATACGCCGCAAGCGCTGACCGATTATTTCGGCTTTGACGACCGCATCATTGCGCTCACCGGCTCAGCCGAGGCGGCTGATGCCGCGCGCGCAAGTTTTAAGGTGGTGGCGCAACGGCAAGAACTCCCCGACAGCGCCCTTGGCTACACCATCAATCATCAGCGGTTTTACTTCATCAGCGACCGCACCGGGCAGCCGAAATTCGCCCTCATCGGCGGCGCAAGTCCTCAGGAGGTAGCGGCTCTTTTGCGTCGCAGCATCGCGGATTCATAAGACTGTCAATAATTTTCCCTTTATTTTCAACGTCATATAGATTTTCCGCGGCTAGGCTGACATTACAGTGCCGTAGGAAATGATTGCTTTGGGGCTGAAAATCGGCCCATAGTCCCCCACCTTTTGGGTGTTGCGTTGCAATAAAGCTGACGCGGCGTTGGTTGAGTAGCGTTAGGGGCGGGCAAACACGATGTTATATTCCGCGTATGAAATGGCCTATGCGGCCGTCGCGCCGGCGCGCATTGCCGCCGGCTTTGGCGCGCGGTTCTGGCGCTCTCCTCTAAACCCCGCATCAGACACGCTTGTGGGCCGTTCGGCCGCGGCGGCGTTCGACGTCATGGAAAACATGATGCGCCGCTATCCGAAACCGCCATGGGGGATTGATGAAACCCTCGTCAATGGCGAAGCGGTTCCGGTCGAGATTGAAGCCGTTCTCAAAAAACCGTTTTGCACGCTGACCCATTTCAAGCGCGACGAGGCTACGCTGCGCAAGGCGAAGGGCTCGGGCGAGTCTGATCCGAAGGTGCTGATCGTTGCGCCCTTGTCCGGGCATTACGCGACGCTGCTGCGCGGCACCGTTGAAGCGATGCTGCCGGGTCATGAGGTCTACATCACCGAATGGGCTGACGCCCGCGACGTGCCAATCAGCATGGGCCGCTTCGACCTTAATGATTATGTCGATTATCTGATTGAATTCCTGCAGGAGATCGGTCCGCGCGCCCATGGGATGGCGGTGTGCCAGCCTGGCCCTGCGCTGCTGGCGGCGGCGTCGATTATGGCGGAGGACAAAGACCCCGCGCGTCCTGCTTCCATCACCATCATGGGCAGCCCCATTGATACGCGGCGCTCGCCGACCGTGCCGAACCTCCTGTCGCAAGAGCGTCCCTATGAATGGTTCCAGCGCAACATGATCTATACGGTGCCGATGCCTTATGCGGGCGCCATGCGGCGCGTTTATCCCGGCTTCGTGCAGCTTTATTCGTTCCTGTCGATGAATTCGGACCGTCATCTCAACGCCCATCACGAATACTTCAATCATCTTGTTGAGGGTGATGGCGACAGCGCCGAAAAGCACCGCGAGTTCTACGACGAATATCTGTCGGTGCTCGACATGACGGAAGAGTTTTACCTGCAAACCATCCGCGAGGTTTTCCAGGAGCACACGCTGGCCGACGGCAAGTTCATGCATCGCGGCCGTAGAGTAAAACCCGAAGCGATTGCCGACATTGCACTGATGACTGTCGAAGGCGAAAATGACGATATTTCCGGCATCGGTCAGACGCAAGCCGCTCATGATCTGTGCACGAATATTCCCTTGGAATTGAAGATTGACTATGTGCAGCCGAAAGTCGGCCATTACGGCGTCTTTAACGGCTCGCGCTGGCGCAAGGAAATCCAGCCGAAAGTCGCAAAATTCATCCGCACCCATGACGTTGCGGCGCGCGATGCGTCGCAAACCTTGGCGGCGGAGTAGATGACGTTGAGAAGAAGGCTTTTTAGCTTTCTGGCGTGGCTTTTGGCCTATACGATTTCATCGCTCGTTTCCGCCGCAACGTTGTTAGCCATAGTTTTTGCCTTCGGATCTGTTGGCATTGAAGCTTCTATTATTGAGAGCTGGGACGGTGAAGATGTTGGTTCGATTGCAGAGGCAATCCTCCTAGTATGGCTCTCGGTCTCTGTTATTGCTTTTGCGCCCGTTGCATTGCTGTTAGGCGTGCCTGAGCTGTTGGGTGTGAGGCCCGTCGTTCCATTGTGGACGTTGCTTGGCGGCGCCGCTTCACTGGTAAGCTTGATCGGCCTTAGCTTCGGAGTCGGCGCCGAACCGTCGCTTGGGTCTATTTTGCGGTTCTTCAGGGAGCCGGCCCTAAGTTCTACATTGGTGTTTTTTGTTGCAGGTCTTACCGGTGGATTTACGCTCGCGGTTTTGCGCCGCACTTTGTTGCGCTAAGCTGCCGATCAAATGCGCAGCAAGGAGTAAACCATGCTGTCCGGAATCCGCTGGATAATTGCTTATCTCATCGCTACGCTGGCGGCGGCCTTCGTCATTGCCTTTTACGCAAACACACAAACCGGACTAGAGGCGGGCGGCGTAAGCTTTGGCTTTCTCGTCTGGGCGGTCTGGCTTCTCGTTGCTGTGCTGGCGGCGCCCTTGTCGATTGTGTTGCTCGGCGTTCCGGAAATTTTTGACTTAAGGCCCAACTATATTCTCTGGGCGGCGCTTGGCGGTCTGGCCGGCGTCCTTTCTCAGGCCTTCTGGCTGGCGACGCCGGCGGGCGAAGCGGTTGTCGAACTCCGATCCTACCTGCCGGACGTCGAAGTCGTGTCGCAGTCAGTGCTTTACCGGCTGACCGCAGCGGCGGGCGTAACCGGCGGATTTGCATTGGCGTTTTTGCGCCGAAACTGGTTGCGATAAGCGCCACGCGGCAGCTTTTTTCCACAGGTCATACTTTTTCGTCTTTCGGGTATACCGCCTAGCGCTGAGGCGGGTCTTTGCGTAAGCAAATGGCGATCACCAAGAAAGTCAGCGCCATGCCCGCCAAGTCCGAAGACCCCATCAGCCTCTATCTCGTCGACGGTTCGGCCTACATCTTCCGCGCCTATCACGCGCTGCCGCCTTTGACGCGAAAGTCCGACGGCGCGCCGATCGGCGCCGTCTCCGGCTTTTGCAACATGCTCTACAAGTTGCTGACGGATATGGGCGACGAACATGAGCCGACCCATTTTGCGGTGATCTTTGATTATTCCTCTAAGACCTTCCGCAACGAGATTTATTCCGAATACAAAGCAAATCGTGACGAGCCGCCGGAAGACTTGCGCCCGCAATTTTCCATGGTTCGCGACGCCACCCGCGCCTTTAACGTGCCGTGCATCGAAATCGAAGGCTATGAGGCGGACGATATTATCGCGACCTACGCTAAACAGGCGGAAGCCGCCGGCGGTGAAGCGGTCATCATCTCTTCCGACAAGGATTTGATGCAGCTTGTTACCGACAAGGTAACGATGTTTGACACCATGAAAGGAAAGCGCATCGGCCGCGAGGAGGTGGTGGAAAAATTCGGTCTTCCGCCTGAGCATGTTGTTGATATCCAGGCGCTGGCGGGGGACTCGTCAGACAATGTGCCCGGCGTGCCGGGGATCGGAGTGAAAACCGCAGCCCAATTGATCGAAGAATATGGCGATCTTGAAACGCTTTTGGAGCGCGCTGAAGAAATCAAACAGAACAAGCGCCGGGAAAATTTGATTGAGTTTGCCGATCAGGCGCGTCTTTCGAAAGAGCTGGTAACGCTGGTCGCTGACGCGCCCGTTAAAGAAAAGCTCGACGATTTTCTGATGCAGCCGATCGATCTCGATAAGCTGCTGGCGTTCCTTCATGAAATGGAGTTTTCGACCCTGACGCGGCGCGTGCAGGCTGATCTTGGCGGCGGTGAAACGCCGGCGGTGCCCGCGCCCGGCGCGCCGGACAAGGCGGCATACGAGACCGTGTTTGACGAGGCGGCTCTCAAGGACTGGATCGCGAAGGCTTATGAGCGCGGGGTTATCGCTGTCGATACGGAAACCACCGGCCTTGACGCCATGCAGGCTGACCTTGTGGGTGTTTGCCTTTCCGTCGAGGCGGGCAAAGCGTGTTACGTGCCGCTCGGTCATGGCGCTGACGGGCTTGACCTCGACGATGAAGACGTCCGCAAGCAGATCAAACTTGAAAAAGCAGTAAAGCTCTTAAAGCCGATGCTCGAAGACCCGTCGGTTCTCAAAGTCGGGCAGAACATCAAATATGACGCGCTGATCCTTTCCCGCTACGGCGTTGATCTCGCGCCTTATGACGACACTATGCTGATCTCTTACGCGGTTGATTGCGGGCGCGGCGGCCATGGCATGGACGATCTTGCCAAGCGTCATTTGAATTATGAGACTATCAAATTCTCCGACATTGCGGGCACGGGTAAGAAGGCGAAGACCTTCGACCAGATCCCTATCAAAGATGCATCGAAATACGCAGCCGAAGACGCCGACATTACTTTGCGGCTTTATGAGACGTTAAAGCCGCGGCTTGCAGCTGAAGGCAAAGCGACGGTCTATGAAACCCTCGACCGTCCTTTGGCGCCGGTGATCACCACCATGGAGCGGGAAGGCGTCAAGGTTGACGGCAGTGTTCTGTCACGGCTTTCCGGGGATTTCGCCCAGCGCATGGCGGCTCACGAGGCAGAAGCATACAAACTTGCCGGCGAAGAGTTTAATCTCGGCTCCCCCAAACAGATTTCGGAGATTTTGTTCGGCAAGCTTAGCCTGCCGGGCGGGCGCAAAACCGCGAAAGGTGCCTGGTCGACCAAGGCTGACATCCTTGAAGAGCTTGCCCATGAGGGCCATGAATTGCCGCGGGTCATTCTTGACTGGCGCAGTCTTTCCAAACTCAAAAGCACTTACACAGACGCGCTGCAGGAGGCGGTGAACCCTGAAACGGGCCGTGTGCATACGTCTTATGCGCTCGCGGCGACGACGACGGGGCGGCTCTCGTCAACAGATCCGAACTTACAGAACATTCCCATACGGACGGAAGATGGCCGCAAGATCAGGACCGCTTTCATTCCCGAAAAGGGAAATGTCCTCATCTCCGCCGACTACAGCCAGATCGAGCTGCGCCTGCTTGCGCATATCGCGGATCTTGCGGCTATGAAACAGGCCTTTGCGGACGGGATCGACATTCACGCGCTCACCGCATCTGAAATGTTCGGCGTGCCGGTCAAGGATATGGACCCGATGGTGCGGCGGCGGGCGAAGGCGATCAATTTCGGGATCATCTATGGCATCTCAGCCTTCGGGCTCGCTAACCAGCTCGGGATCGCCCGCGGCGAAGCGAAGGACTACATCTCAAGCTACTTCGAAAAATTCCCCGGCATCCGACAATATATGGACGACACGATTGCGTCGGCGAAAGCGCAAGGTTTTGTGGAAACGATCTTCGGCCGCAGGACCTATGTTGGCGGCGTCAATGATAAAAACCCGGCGATGCGCGGCTATGCGGAGCGGCAGGCGATCAACGCGCCCATTCAAGGCTCAGCCGCCGATGTTATTCGCCGCGCCATGATCGCCATGCCGGCGGCGCTTAAAAAAGCAAAGCTCTCGGCAAAAATGCTGCTGCAAGTGCATGACGAACTCATTTTCGAAGCGCCGAAAGCGGAAGCGAAAGAAACTTGCGCGCTGGTCGCTAAGGTGATGATGAACGCGCCTCAGCCCGCTATGCAGCTCAGCGTTCCGCTCGACGTTGACGCCCGCGCCGGCAAGAACTGGGACGAGGCGCATTGATCGCATAGGTTTTCCTGACCGGCGCTCAGTGCGGCGAAAAGACAGCTTTGCCCGCATAGCAACAGCAGTGCAGATTGACGCCATGAAAGGCGCGCGCATATCGGCGATCTGGCGGCGGGGGGTGTTATCGCTCACCGCCTGTGTCGTGTTCGCCGCTGCCGTCGCTGGCTGTGCTGTGCGACACGGCGCTGCCGCGGAAAGAGCCGCTCAACTTGCGGAAAACCCGCTTCTCGCCATTGCCGCTTGGTGTGAGCCCGGCGGCGACGCGCCGGGATTACCGTCTGAACCTCACCTCGGCGATGGCGCAGGGGTGTGTTCCGGCGCAGGCCATGGCGGCGCCCTGACGCCGTCGAGTTTTGATTTCGTTGTCGTCGCTTACGGCGCGCGGGAAGCGAACGCTCTAACCGGTGATCGCACGTTCCGCGCCAGCCGCTTCCTTGCCGGCGCAATCCCCCGGGCGCCGCCTTTAGCTGATATCGTCTGACGCTTTTGACTTGAGTGTTTTTTGCGGGCGGCTTTGCCGCGCCGTTTCTTGCGATATCAGCTAAGGAAATTTGGAAATGATTAGAAGCTTACCTGCGGCGCTCGGCGCTGCGGCGATTGCGTTTGCGTCAAGCGCAGCCGCTCATGAAGGTCCGCATGCGGCGGATCATGCGCCGATTGGCGTCATGGGCGATCATACCCACAAGAAGAACGAGTTTATGGTCTCCTATCGTTTCATGCGGATGGCCATGGAAGGCCTGGCGATCGGCACGGACGACGCAACGCCTGAGGAGATAGTAACGACAATTCCGAACCGCTTTTTCGGCGCGCCCGGCCAGCCGCCGACTTTGCGAGTCGTCCCCACCAACATGACCATGGACATGCATATGGGCGGCGTCATGTATGCGCCGACGGACCGCCTGACCCTCATGGCTATGGGGTCCTATGTGATTAAGGATATGGACCATGTGACATTCATGGGCGGCATGGGGGCAACCGTGCTTGGGGAGTTCACGACGCGATCGACGGGCTTTGGCGATACGAAGCTCTCAGCGCTTTATTCGCTTGTCGAGCGGCCCGGCATGCAACTCATCTTGAATGCAGGGCTTAGCCTGCCGACGGGATCGATTACCCGCCGCGATGATGTTCTGGCGCCAACCGGCATGACGCCGAACCTGCGCCTGCCTTATCCCATGCAACTCGGCACGGGCACGTTTGATCTTGAGCCGGGGCTTACCTTCCGCGCCGGCGAGCGCACGCTGACTTTCGGCGCGCAATATAAGGCTGCCTTTCGCCTCGGCGATAATGACGAAGGCTATAGTTTTGGCGACAAGCACTCATTGACGGCATGGGCCGCATACGAACCAAAGCCGTGGATCAGTTTTTCAGCGCGTCTTGCGGGCGTGACGCAAGGTTCGATCAACGGGATCGATCCAACAATCATTGCGCCGGTGCAGACCGCTGATCCCGACAATTTCGGCGGCGATCGCATCGATGCAGGGGTCGGCGTTAATCTTTTGTCGACCGGCGGCGCGCTTAAAGGCCATCGCATTGCTGCGGAGCTCATGCTTCCGATCTATCAGGACTTAAACGGTCCGCAGCTCAAAACAGACTGGACCCTGACAATTGGTTGGCAGAAGGCGTTTTAGGCCTCTCGCATAACGCAGCGTTAGCCGTTGGAGCTAGCGCTGCATTGCGCCGTTAATCATTGCGGTGAGTAAAAATTTACCGGGAGCGGCTATTCAAAGGGCGCCTGCTGGATATTGGCCATGCAGACGCTAAGTCGAGGATAGTGAGAACCCGTGCCCCTTCAAGGCTGCAACCGTATTTTCATTTCAAAGTGGCTCATCAGTCTTTTGACCCTGGCGATCTCGGGGGTGATGTCCCAGGCGTTCGCGCTTGACGCTTGCAAGCCGCTGGTCGCGAAAGAAACGCTTAATAAGGCCATCGGCGCGGGAAGCGGCTATCTCGCAGCCGCCATCGATGAGGATGGCAAGTTTGAATATCGTATCAATCTCGATCCCACTCTGGTTGTCGAGAAAAAGTACAACATCCTGCGCCATGCAGGATCGATCTACGCGCTCGCTCAAGTCTATGAGCGCGCGCCGGACCCCGAGCTGCTAATGGCGATGAAGCGCGCAGCGCGCTTCATGAAAGCTGAAACCTTGGCGCCGGTCCCGGGGGAAGAAGGGCGCCTCGCCATCTGGTCAAAGCACGACCTCAATAATACGGGCAAGCCCGATCAGGCAAAGCTCGGCGGCGCGGGACTGGGACTGGTCGCGCTTGTTTCCTTGGAGCGCCTGGCGCCAGGGACGACCGACCTTGAAGAGCTGCGCGGCGTCGCGCGGTTTATTCTCTCGATGCAAAAAGAGAACGGGTCGTTCTATTCGAAATATTTCGCAGAAGGCGGACGGGATGATTTGTGGACGTCTTTATTCTACCCCGGCGAAGCTGCGCTCGGCCTTATCATGCTTTATGAAATCGATCCCGATCCGGCGTGGCTCAAAGGCGCCGTGCATGCGCTTGAATATCTGGCGCGCACGCGGCAAGGCCGAGCCTCTGTGCCGGTTGATAATTGGGCGCTGATTGCAAGCGGGCGCCTCCTTGCTATCGATCCGGGCGATGTCGAAGTCGACCGCAGACGCATTGAAGCGCACGCGATCCAGATCGTCGAAGAGATCCTCCGCGCTCGGCCAACGCCAACGGAAAATGACCCAATCATCTCGTTCGTGCCTAATGGACGAACAACGCCGACTGCAACGCGCGTCGAGGGTCTCGTTGCCTCCCTTGACGTGATCTCTAATGAGCAAGCGCAGCTGCGCCGCCGTATTGAATGCGCGATCGAAGAAGGCGTTGCATTTTTAATGCGCGCCCAAGTTCAAGTCGGTCGCCATCGCGGCGCGATGCCTCGCGCGATCCGCCGGCTAGACCCTGCGCCCCATCATGCAGACTTCAACCGCCGGGCGACGGAGGTGCGCATCGATTATGTGCAGCACGCCCTCAGCGCCTATGTTGGCTATGAAGATGCGATCGCCGAGCGGTCGCCGCCTATGAACTAACAACCGTAACAGGCAAAAAAGCGCCATTTGCGCGTTAAGCGCTTCGGAAACCAGCGCGGGCAAGCGGTAATTCGCGAACGCGAACGCCGGAGGCTGCAAAGATCGCGTTCGTCACCGCCGGCGCGACCGGCGGCGTCCCCGGTTCGCCGAGCCCGCCTGGCGGATGATCGCTGTCGATGAAATGCACCGGCTGCACCGGCGCATTCCGTAGTCTGATCATATCGTAATCAGGGAAGTTCTGCTGCACGATTTCGCCCTTACTCACGGTGATTTCACCGAAGAACACAGCCGACAGAGCAAAGATCACCGATGAGTGTATTTGCGCTTCGGCAGCGCTCGGGTTGATCACTTGTCCGACATCAATAACCGACGTCAGGCGGTGAAGGCGCAACCGCTTGTTGTCTTCGATCGTAAGTTCAGCCACCTGGCCGACAATCGCTTCAAAACTATCGACAATAGCAACGCCTTGCGCTGCGCCTGGCGTCTTGGGCCTGCCCCAGCTTGCTTCGTCGGCAAGTCGCTCCAACACCGCGCGATGTCTTGGGTCAGACTTATGGGCAAGGCGAAAGGCAAGCGGATCGGCGCCGGCCTTGTGGGCGAGCTCATCCATAAAGCTCTCATTGAAAAAACCCATTTGGGTGAAGTCGACGCTGCGCCATGGGCCAACCGGGATCGGGCTTTCATAAGGATGGCGTGCTATGCGTTTGTTCGCCACCTCATATTGAAACGCGTAGGGCCGTTCTGAATCCGGCATCCCCGCATCTGAATAAACATAAGCGTGGTCCATCGCGCTGATTTTGCCGTCTTCGACAAGGCCGCGCATGCGCGAGACGATCGCGGGACGGTAAAAGTCGTTGCTCATGTCTTGTTCGCGGGAATAGATGAGCTTGACTGGCGCGCCGATTTCTTTGGCGACGCGCACCGCCTGGATCACATTGTCGGTTTCCGAGCGTCGTCCGAAACCGCCGCCAAGATAAGCGTTGTGAACAATGACATCGCTTTTGGTGAGGCCAAGTTCAGCAGCTGTTTCATCGCGCGCTGTGATCGGGTTTTGATGGCCGACCCATAATTCGCATTTGCCGTCATGGACATGCGCCGTGCAATTCATCGGCTCCATGGTCGCATGGGCGAGATAGGGCACGGCATATTCGACCGACAAGGTCTCTGATGATTTGAGTTTCGACGCCGCGTCGCCAGCCTTATCCATTACCTCTTCGTGGTGCGTTTCCCCGAGGTGATCATTGTGAAGCTTGCGCAACGCATCGCTTGTCAGTGTCGGGTTGCCGCCGTCCCAGGTGATCTCAAGCTGGCGAAGCGCATTCGACGCCGACCAATAGCTGTCATCGACCACGACAACGGCGTTGCCGAGATTAACGATCTGTTGCGCAGCGTTTGTAGGGTCCTTGATGGAGACAGCGCTTGCGCCAAAAACCGGCGCCTGCGCAATGGCGGCGTATTTCATGCCCGGCACGATGATATCCATGCCGAATTTTGCTTCGCCAGTGACCTTTGCAGGAATATCTAGCCGCTCTTTCGGCGTCCCGACAATTTTGTAGTTGGCTGGCGATTTTAAGACCGGCTTCAGATTGGGTTTGAACTTTGCAGCCGCAACGGCAAAGTCGCCAAACGGCGCCGAACGATTAGATGCGTCGTGATAGAGAACACTGTCTTTCGCGCGCAGCTCACTTACCGGCGCGTCCCATTCTTCAGCCGCGGCGCGCATCAGCATTTCGCGCGCAGCGGCGCCGGCCCTACGCATGCCGTAATAGCCGGTCAGGCGGATTGCAGTGCTGCCGCCTGTGATCTGACCTACAAGTCCTTTGGCGATCTGCAGAAAGGCAAAGTCGAGCATGGGATAGGCGAATGCCGGAATGCGCGCGCCTTCGCCGACAATATAGCCGCGGCCAAGATCGCTGTTGATATATTGATCCGTCGCCGGCGCCTGTTCGATGGAAACCATTTCCCAATCTGCTTCCATCTCTTCCGCCAGCATTTGCGCAAGGCCCGTTCCAACGCCCTGGCCCATTTCCGAGTGCGGAATAATCACGGTGAGCTTATTGTCGGGCGTCAGCTTCACCCAGGTATTGAGGATCGTCTCGCCGCCTTCGGCGACGTCATCCTGATAGATTTTGAGCCGGTTCGGCGACAGCGCAAGGCCGAGGGCGACGCCGCCGCCGACAACACCTGCTGATACAAGAAATGCGCGTCTTGCGATTTTTCCGAGATTGCGCCCTGTGCTTTTTTGCTCGGTCATGGCCTAGCCCTCCCGTCGCGCGCGGGCGGCGGCGTGTATCGCCGTTCTAACGCGTTCATACGTGCCGCATCGGCAGATATTGGTGATGGCGTTATCGATGTCTTCGTCGCTTGGCTCAGGGTTTTGATCGAGCAAGGCTTCGGCCGCCATGATCATTCCGGATTGGCAATAACCGCATTGCGGCGCCTGGTGTTCGATCCAGGCCGCCTGCACCGCCGAAAGCTCGCCTGACGGCGATGCAACGCCTTCGATGGTTTTGACATCAGCCCCTTCGGCGACAGACGCCGGCAGGACGCAAGTGCGCGTTGCAACGCCGTTGATGTGCACCGTGCATGCGCCGCAAGCTGCGATGCCGCAACCGAATTTTGTGCCGGTCATTTGCAGCTTTTCTCTCAGCACCCAAAGCAGCGGCATATCGGCGGGCGCATCAACCGTTGTTGCTTCGCCGTTTAATGTGAAGGAAAGCATCATCATGTCACCTCGTCTCGGAACCAATTGGGCGCAAGGTCAAGTCTAAGCTTGACTATAGCTCAATTCGCCAATGCTGTCCTAGGAAATGACATATCGGCCACGCCAAGTCAGTCGGGTGCGCAAAGGCCGTTGACGCCTTTGGTCAATGACCCCGATGGGACCGATCGGGCAAGTCATGTCCGCCAAAAAAAGTTCGCAGGTCTTTGAGCGTCGACAGCACCAGCATATCGGCAAGCGAAGGGTTTCGCTCTAATTCTGCGCTGTTCCAAGCGCGCCAAAGCTCCAACTTGTAGAGCGTATCCTGGATTAAATTAGCGCCAGCCCTGGAAGAGGCGTGAACAATTTCTGCCTGCTGATCAATGCCCAATGAAGATTTTGTTTCAAAATCATCTATGTCTTCATTGGTGTTTAAGTCGGCTAGTTCTTTTTCAATCTGCAGATATCGTTCAAGGTATTGTCTGTGCTGCTGCTGATTGCTTTTTCGAGGCGTTTCCACTTTCAAAGCCTCTTCAATGCTATTGCAGATTTCAATCTGCTGGTCGCCTTGACTGACTGCCAGTTTGGTCGCTGCAATGTCGACGACGGCTCGGTTGGATTCAGAAGGCAGGACGACGCATCTGGTGTCGCCCGAGAAACATAAGAACTCACCCAGCTTGCCGGCGAAGCCGACTGCGTCCTCTAAAGAACACTCCAGATTTGCCTTTCGATGATCGATAATCAGCGTTGAAATTGCTTCTCGATTATCTAAACGCCTGAGCGCATCTAGAATTTCAACGCGCTCTTGTGCGGTGACCGTACCACTAGTGGTGACGGTTAGGAGTTCATCTGTTTGTGAGCTGAGCGAATAAGGCATGACGACAAAAAGCGACCACGTGTGACTTGTGGTCGAGAATCGTTAAGTTGCGTGCCAAAAATCGTCAAGTAACATTTGTAGGGCTGCATTGGCCGATATCACCCATAACGCTGGGCATGGACTTGGCGTTAATTAAAGAGTCGCCTGCAGACTATTGTTTCTGCACGCATAAGAACGCATGCCGCTGTGTTCGTAAGGGTGAACCTATCAAAACAGGAGGCGCGCCTGCGATCCTAAAGGCGCGGTAGCCACATGCCCATGGTCGCTGCGAAAACGCCCGTCGCCGTTACCGCAGTGGCGAGCAATATCAGAAATGTTGCAGCAATTTTGAACGCCGGATTTTGATGATCCTGCGCGCGAAAATAAATCTCGAGAAACAGCAACGGCACGAACATCTGGCCGAAATAAATGAAGGTGATGAAGGGGCCGGTGAAGGTCTCGGTGTCAACGCCGGCGCCGCCGGTTGTCATGAACCAGAACATCAAGCCAATTCGAAAAAACCATACGGCGCTGACGACCATAAAAAGACGCATGGCCCAGCGGCGGTGACGATCAATTTGCCGCGCCATTGCGAAGCGAATTGCGATGGCGGCGAATAGGATGATGAGAACGCCGTCGAGGCTGATGGCGATTTGTGCGGTCATGCCGCCAAGCACGCCGCGGGTCCAAACGAGATAAAGCCCCGCAAGGCTCGTTGCGACGGCAGTCGTCATATAGATGCGCCCGACATAGCGGTGGAACGCCGGAAACCGATTGCGAATCTGCGGAATAAGCTGAAGCGGCCCGCCGCCAATGATGATCACCGCAATCAGGATATGGAAGGCGATCGCAATATTGCCGATGTCATCGCCGGGCACATGACCGTCCGGCAGGTGGGTTTCGTCAAGTCCCGCCAAGCCCTTCCGCGCCAGCAGCGGGCTGTAAAATGCGGCCACATAATAGACGAAGATCCACTGTCCGATGGCCGCCGCCAAAAACCAAAGCACGCCGGAAAACGCCAGCAAACGATCGGGCAAGCGGCTCGGCTGACGCGCCATCGGCCGCAACGTATCTGAAGTCTCCAATACTGTGGTCACCAACAAAATCCCTTTTACTGGCAATGAAAGGCGCTGCGCGTTGAAATTTCGGCTGGGTTACAGCGCCCCCGGGGGTTCAGCGCTGCGCCGCATCATTTCATCGCATTGCGCTTTCGGCGCTTATGGAAATCGCATAAAATGCTGGTTCAGCAGGGGCAGTCTCGCCGTTTTGGAAATCGGCCATAGATTTTCCGACGATCGTTGAAGACTTTTCCCCAAAAACACGTTTTGCGAAAAGCCGGTCGCGAGGAACAGCAATGGAAAGACTTGTTCGACAGGCGCACCCCAGAGATGTCTTTGGAGATGCGCGCGCTTGGCTCGCGAGGCGCGTCCCGTCCAAAATGGCCGCCGCGGAACCTTACGAGATCATTTGGTGGATTTTCGCCGCGTCCGTCACGATTTCCATGACGTCCCGCTTTATCGGCGAGGTTTCAGCGCCCTTGTCCTATATCTTCGCCATTGGCGGCGCCGCCGGTTGCGGCTGGGGGTGGCTGCTTACACGCACGCTGTTTCGTGGCGGCAAATCCATCGAGCGTTGGACGCTTCTTGCCGTTGGCGGCATTATCGTTGTGGAGGCTTATTGGCATCTGGCGAGCGTTCCCGCCAGCG